>NZ_JANQCJ010000012.1:0-30104 GCF_024723355.1 Micrococcus sp. HG099
CGCGTCGACCCCGGCCCGCGCCCCGACGCGCCCTGTCGCCGGCCGCCATGGCCGCCCGCCGCCGCGCCCCGCTTCCCGACCCCGTGCCCGCCCGGCAGATCACCGGCCGGTCGCTGCTCGTCGTCGCCGTGCTGCTGGTGGCCGCCGTGCTCGTGGCCCCCACGCTGCGCGCGTTCCTGAACCAGCAGCTGGAGATCGCCGCCGCCGAGGAGGAGATCGCGGCCATGCAGGCCCAGCGCGAGGACTACGAGGAGCGGATCCGGCTCTGGGACGACCCCGGGTACGTGACCCAGCAGGCGCGCGAGCGCCTCGAGCTCGTCATGCCGGGGGAGACCCTCTACTCCGTCACCGGGGTGCCCGAGGAGGCCCCCCGGGACCCGCGCCCCGAGGCCCCCGCGGGCGAGACCGTGAACACGCGCCTGCCGTGGGCCGAGGGCCTCTGGGACTCCGCCGTCCGCGCCGGCCTCGAGTGAGCCCGGCCCTGACCGCCCCGAGCACGCGCCCCGGCGCGCGCACCGCCCCGATCGACCACCCGAGAACCCACCGACGAGGACGCCCATGACCGCCAGCACCCGCCCCGCCCACGACCGCGCCGTCACCGAGGCGGACCTGGACACCCTCTCCCGCCAGCTCGGCCGCCCCGTCCGCGACGTGGTGGAGATCGGCGCCCGCTGCGTCTGCGGCAACCCGCTGGTGGCCACCACGGCGCCGCGGCTGACGAACGGCATCCCGTTCCCCACGACCTTCTACCTCACGCATCCCGCCCTCACCGCAGCGGTCTCGCGCGTGGAGGCGGACGGGGAGATGGCCCGCATGAACGAGCGGCTCGAGCAGGACGCGGAGCTCGCCGCCGCGCACCGGGCCGCGCACGAGGCCTACATCGCCGAGCGGGACCGCGTGGGCGCCGACGCCGGTACCGGCCCGGTCCCCGAGATCGCGGGGGTGTCCGCCGGCGGCATGCCGGAGCGCGTCAAGTGCCTGCACGCCCTCGTGGGGCACGCGCTCGCGGCGGGCCCGGGCGTGAACCCGCTCGGCGACGAGGCCATCGCTCTGGTGGCTCCGTGGTGGACGCCGGACGCGTGCGCGTGCGAGGGCGCCTGGGACGAGGCCGCCGTCGTGCCCACCCGGGACCTCTCCCGGCACGTGCGCCACCTCGAGCGGGTCGCCGCCCTCAAGGAGGTCACGGTGGCCGGCGTGGACTGCGGCACGAACTCCATCCGCCTGCTGATCGCCCGCCCCGCGGGCACGGACGAGACCACGGGCGCCGGGGCGGACCCGGCGGCGCCGCTGGCCGACGTCGTCCGGGAGATGCGCGTGGTGCGCCTGGGCGAGGGCGTGGACGCCACCGGCGCGTTCTCCGCGGCCGCGCTGGAGCGCACCTTCGCCGCGGTGGACGAGTACGCCCGCCTCGTGCAGCGCCACCACGCCGGCCGGATCCGCTTCGTGGCCACCTCGGCGAGCCGGGACGTGTCCAACCGCGAGGCGTTCGTCGACGGCGTCCGGGAGCGGCTCGGCGTCGAGCCGGAGGTCGTCTCGGGCGCCGAGGAGGCCGCCCTGTCCTTCACGGGCGCCGTCTCCGCCGTGGAGACCGCGGACCTGGGCCCGGAGGACCTCGTGCTCGTCGTGGACCTCGGCGGCGGCTCCACGGAGCTGGTCGTCGGCACGCCCGCGGGCGAGGTCGTGGGCGCGGTCAGCCTGGACATGGGCTGCGTGCGGTTCACCGAGCGTCATCTGCACTCCGACCCCCCGACGTCGGACGAGGTCGCCGCGGCCCGCGCGGACGCCCGCCGCCTCCTGGACGACGCCGCCGCCCGCCTGCCGCTGGAACGCGTGGCCCGCGTGGTCGGCGTGGCCGGCTCGGTGACCACCGTGACCGCCGAGGCCCTCGGGCTCAGCACGTACGAGCCCGAGGCCATCCACGGCGCGCGCCTGCCGATCGCGGAGTTCCGCGCGGCGGCGCAGGGCCTCGTGGCGGCGACCCGGGCCGAACGCGCCGAGCGGGGGTTCATGCACCCGGGACGGGTGGACGTGATCGGCGCGGGCGCGCTGCTGTGGAGCACCGTCCTGGAGCGAGTGGCCGAGACCGCGGGCGTCACCGAGGCCTGGGCGAGCGAGCACGACATCCTGGACGGGATCGTGCTCTCGCTGCGGTCCTGACCACGAAGGCAGAGAGTGGAGGGGCTGGGCCGGTGCGTGCGTAGACTGGCCGTATGTCTCTCACCCCTGAACTGTCTCCCAAGCCGCGCCTGCTGATCGTCGGCGGCGGCTACGCCGGTTTCCAGCTCGCAAAGGAGCTGCAGACGAAGGTCAAGGACCGCGGCGGCGTCGTGACCGTCGTGGACCCGCTGCCGTACATGACGTACCAGCCGTTCCTGCCCGAGGTCGTCGGCGGCCACATCGAGGGGCGCAACGTCGTCGTGGACCTCGCCACCCACCTCAAGGACGCCGAGGTGCTGCGCGGCACCGTCGTGAAGGTGGAGCACGCCCGCCGCGTGGCCACCGTGCGCGGCGAGGACGGCCACGAGTTCGAGCTGCCCTACCAGGACATCGCCATGACCGCCGGCGCCACCACCCGCGTCTTCCCGATCAAGGGCCTGGGCGAGCACGGCATCGGTCTGAAGACCGTGGAGGAGGCCGTGGCGCTGCGCAACCAGATCCTGGAGCGCCTGGACGCCGCCTCCCTCATGGTGGACGCCGAGGCCCGTCGCCGCGCCCTGACCTTCGTGGTGGTCGGCGGCGGCTTCGCCGGCATCGAGACCGTGGGCGAGATGGAGCACCTCATCCGCACCGCCGTCGCCCGTGACCCGCGCCTGTCCCAGTCCGAGGTCCGCATCGTGCTCGTCGAGGCGATGGGCCGAATCATGCCCGAGGTCGGCGAAGACCAGGCCGCCGGCGTGGTGGAGCACCTGAAGGACCGCGGCATCGAGGTCCTGCTCAACACCTCGCTGGGCGACGCCACGGACGGGATCATGACCCTCGTGGACATGAAGGACAAGTCCGAGAAGGAGAAGTTCGGGGCCGACACCCTTGTGTGGACCGCGGGCGTGGCCGCCAACGCCGTCGCCAAGCAGACCGACTTCCCGGTCGAGGAGCGTGGCCGCATCGAGGTCACCCCCACCCTCCAGGTCAAGGACGGGGAGGACGGCGTGCTCGAGGGCGCCTGGGGCTGCGGCGACGTCTGCGCCGTCCCGGACCTGACCGGTGCGGGCCCCGGCGGGTTCTGTGTCCCGAACGCCCAGCACGCCGGCCGTCAGGCCAAGCAGCTGGCCGCCAACTACATGGCCGTCCGCCATGGCGAGGGCGAGGTGCAGGAGTACGTGCACAAGTCGCTCGGCGCCGTCGCCGGCCTGGGCTTCTTCAAGGGTGTCGGCAACCCGCTCGGCGTGAAGATCGCCGGCCCGGCCGCCTTCCTGGCGCACCGCGGCTACCACGCCTACGCGATGCCCACCCTGGACCGCCGCTTCCGCATCCTCTCCGGCTGGGTCGCCGAGACCCTGTTCGGCCGCGACTCCACCTCGGTGGCGGGCCTGGACACCCCGTTCAACCCGTTCCGCCGCGCCGCCGGCGTCGAGCTCGAGCCCGGCCGCTTCGAGCGGAAGCGGGCCCTCGAGTCCTCGAAGGGCTAATCCTGCAGCCAGCGGGCCGCCGGCCCCGTCCGAGCGCATCGGACGGGGCCGGCGTCGTCCGCACCCGGGCCCGCGTCCACGGGCCCGCCACGCCCCCGTGGCCCAACTGGCAGAGGCGGCCGACTTAAAATCGGCGTGTTGCGGGTTCGAGTCCCGCCGGGGGCACGCCACGCGCACGGCTCGAACCGCAGCCCAGAGGATCACGGGCTGGGGATCGAGACGTGTCGGCGTTCGCGGCCCCGGTGAGAGCCTCCTGCGCCTCATCCGTGCGGAGAGGCCCGGGGACGTCAATACGCGAAGTGGATCTGCGCCCGGTGGTGGGTGGGCGTCTCGATCTCATCGAGGACGGCGCGGGCGAAGTCGGCGCCGCTGATCGCGGACTTCCCGTCCTTGTCGAACAGCGCGACCTCGCCGGAGACGCGGTAGCGTCCGAGCGCTTCCCCGGGCGCGTGGGAGCCGAACTCTGCGGCCGGGCTGACGAACAGCCAGTCCACGTCGACGGAGCCCGTGGCGAGGTCTGCGAGGATGTCGTTCATCTCCCGTGCTTCGGCGGCGAACTCCGGGGGCAGGTCGTCGCCCTCGGCGAATCGCGGGGCGCCCTCCGCCGGGCGGAGGGAGCTGAATCCCCCGATCCCGACGAACCGGGCGCCGTTCGTGGCCGCCGCCTGGGCGAGCGAACGGTAGGCGTCGCGCAGCTTGCCCGCATTGTCCCCTCGCGGTGAGAGCGCGGCGACGACGACCTCCGCACCCGCGATGTCAGGGACGGACTGGGTGAGGTCGCCGGTGACGTAGTCGACGCCCTTGGCCTGCGTCCCGGGGACCGTTCGACTGATGGCCGTGACGGTGTGGCCGCGACGCGCGGCCTCGGCGACGATCGCGGCTCCCGCGTACCCCGTTCCTCCGACAACAGTGATTGCAGTCATCTCGGTGCTTCTCCATCCCTTGTGAGATCAGTAGGTGGTGGTTACTGTAGGAGACCAAACGATGTTCGGGAAGTAGGCACCTATTGGTAACCACGAGTCAGACGGAAGTGAAGCGCGGGAATCCCTACGAGCAGGGGTGCCCGACGCGTCATATCCTCGACCGGATCGGTGACAAGTGGACGGTCCTGATCGTCGGGGCGCTGGGGGAGGGGAGCCTCCGGTTCTCCGAGCTGCGCCGACGGATCGAGGGGATCTCGCAGAAGATGCTCACCCAGACCCTGCGCGCCCTCGAGGAGGACGGCCTGGTGATGCGCACGGTCTACGCGGAGGTCCCAGCGCGGGTGGAATACCGGCTCACCGAGGCCGGGCACAGCCTCCGGGCCCCGCTGCAGGCGCTGGAGGAATGGTCGATCACGCACCTCGCCGATGTGCTGCACGCTCGCACCCACTACCAGACCTGACGCGCGCCGCCCTGCCGGAGGCGTCGGTCAACCGGACTGGGTGGGGCCTGCGGTGCGGAGGAGGGCGCTTCACCTCTGCGCCCACCGTGAACAGCCGGTGAACCGGCGCGGATCCACGCTCCCGCCCCGCGCGCGGACGCAGACGTCCCGATAGGATTGTGCTGAACCCCGGGGCACGAGCGCGGCTCACTGCGGCGGCGTGCGACCGGGCCGACTCGACCCAAAGGAGCGAGCCGTGGCGAATCCGGTCATGAACTCTCAGAACTTCCAGCAGCAGATGCAGGGCGGCGGACAGGCGCAGCCCGGCTGGTACCAGGGCGGGACGCAGTCCGCGCAGTCCCCCTACGGCCAGCAGGGTCCGTACGGCCAGGCCCAGGCGTTCGGCGCCGGCCAGGCCGCCCAGCAGCACGCGCACCAGCAGTCCATGGAGGACGCGTTCCGCGCCCCCTCCGCCGGCCCCGAGCAGACCGGCCGGATGACCTTCAACGACGTCGTCGGCAAGACCGGCCTGATGCTCGTGCTCGTCGTGGTGGCGGGCGCCGTGGGCTGGTTCTCGCCGGGTCTGATGATCATCGGCGCGATCGCCGGCCTCGTGCTCGGGCTGGTCAACGCGTTCAAGCGCGAGCCCTCGCCCGTGCTGATCATGGCCTACGCCGTGGCGCAGGGCCTGTTCCTGGGCGGCATCTCGGCGTTCTTCGAGGGCGCCTACCCGGGCATCGTGGTGCAGGCCGTGCTCGGCACCTTCTCCGTGTTCGCGGTGATGCTGGCGCTCTACACCTCGGGCAAGTTCCGCCCGACCCCGCGCATGACGAAGATCGTCATGGGCGCCATGATCGGCTACCTCGTCTTCATGCTCGTCAACATGGTCCTCACCTGGACCGGCATCGGCAACATGCGTGAGGGCGGCCTGGGCCTGATCATCGGCGCGATCGCCGTGCTGCTCGCCGCGTACTCGCTGACGATGGACTTCGAGATGGCCGCCGTGGGCGTGAAGAACGGCGCCCCGCAGAAGTACTCCTGGTCCGTGGCCTTCGGCCTGACCGTGACCCTGATCTGGCTGTACATCGAGATCCTGCGCATCGTCGCCATCCTGCGCGGCAACGACTGACCAGCGCCCCGTCCGAGGACGGGAGCCCCGCACACGCCGCCCCGGCCCTTCCACAGGGCCGGGGCGGCGTGCGTCTGCCAGGGCGTAGATTGAGGGGGTCCGTCTCCGCGACCGAAGGAGCACCCGTGTCCGAGACCAGCGCCGCTGAGGCCTTCGGGGCCCCGCACGCCACCGGCACCCAGCACCGCCTGCGCCGCGCCGGGGCCGAGGCCGTCGCCGTGGGCCTCGCCGGCGCCCTGCGCACCTACCGGGTCCACGGGGTGGACCTCACCGAGCCGTACGGCCCCGAGTCGATCCCGCCCGCCGGCAACGGCATCCAGATGAGCCCGTGGCCCAACCGGGTGGCCGGGGCCCGCTGGGAGCTGGGCGGCGCGGAACAGCGCCTCGACGTCACCGAGCCCGCGCGCGGCCACGCCATCCACGGCCTGCTGCGCAACACCCACTTCGTCGCCGAGGCGTCCTCGGAGCACGCGGTCACCCTGCGCGGGGAGATCCACCCCCAGCACGGCTGGCCCTTCCGCCTCACGCACCGCGTCACGTACGAGCTGGACGCGGACGGCGGCCTCACCGTCACCCAGGAGCTCGAGAACCACGCGGACGCGCCCGCGCCCGTGGCGTTCGGCGCCCACCCGTTCCTGCGGATCGGCGACGTCCCCGTCCCCGAGCTGAGCCTGCGCGTGCCCGCGGACGCCTGGATCCGTACGGGGGAGGACCTCATCCCGGTGGAGACCCTGCCCGTGGAGGGCACGGACCGGGACTTCCGCCGCGGCCGCCCCGTGGGTGAGGACGCGCTGGACGTGTGCCTGACCGGGCTCGCCCCGGACGCGGACGGACGTCATCGTCAGACCCTCCTCGCCGGGGACGGGCGCGCTGTGACACTCTGGTCGGATCACGCGTTCGCGTACACGCACGTCTTCGTCACGGACCGGCTGCCCGGCCGCGACGTCGCCGTCGCGGTGGAGCCCCTGACGGCCCCCGCGGACGCGCTGAACACGGGGGAGGGCCTGCACCGGCTCGCGCCCCGCACCCGCTGGTCCGCCCAGTGGGGCCTGACCCCGCATGTCCCCCCGCACGCAGACGAGGAGAACCGCTCGTGAGCTCCACCCTCGCGGCCCAGACGAAGATCGACAAGGACGTCCCGTACGGGCTGACGGTGGCCGCCGCCTGGTCCTGGCGGCTCGTGGCGGTCCTGGTGGGCCTCGGCATCCTCTGGTGGCTGCTCGGCTTCGTGAGCCTCGTGCTCATCCCCGTCCTCGTGGCCGCACTCCTCGCCACCCTGCTGGCGCCGCTCTTCGAGGGCATGCGCCGCATCGGGCTCCCCGGGATCGCGGCGTCGCTGCTGTGCGTGCTGCTGCTGGTCGTGGTGGTGGTCGGCCTCGTGGTCCTCGCCGGTCAGCAGATCGTCCAGGGCTTCTCGGACCTGGGGGAGAAGCTGACCACGGCCGTGGACGGCGCGATCGCCTGGCTCGCCGGCATGGGCGTGGAGATCCCCACCTCGGGCGGCGGCCTCGAGGGGCTGTGGAAGACCGTCCAGGACAACTCGGGCACGCTGCTCAACAGCGCCATGACCTTCGGCTCCACCGCCGTGAACGTGGGCGCGGGCCTGTTCATCGCCCTGTTCTCCCTGATCTTCTTCCTCTACGACGGCGATCGCATCTGGCGCTTCATCCTCATCTTCGTGCCCAAGGCCCACCGGGCCACCGTGGGCCGGGCCGGCCAGACCGGCTGGCGCGCGCTGGGCAACTACGTGCGGGTGCAGATCTTCGTGGCGTTCGTGGACGCCGTCGGCATCGGCCTGGGCGCGCTGATCCTCGGGGTGCCGCTGGCCATCCCGCTGGCGGTGCTGGTGTTCCTGGCCTCGTTCATCCCCATGATCGGCGCCACCGTGACCGGCGCGATCGCGGTGCTCTTCGCACTCATGTCCAACGGCCTGGTCAACGCCCTGCTCATGCTGGGCGTGGTGCTGCTGGTGCAGCAGATCGAGTCCAACGTGCTCCAGCCGCTCGTGATGGGCAAGGCGGTCGCGCTCCACCCGCTGGCCGTGTTCCTCGCGGTGGCCGCCGGCTCCGCCGTGCTCGGCCTGGCCGGCGCCGTGTTCGCGGTGCCCGTGCTGGCCTTCGTGAACAGCTTCATCCGGGCCCTCACGGCGGACCCGCCCGAGCAGCTGACGGACCGCTCGGACCAGGCGCTGGCGCCGGGGGGCGCGGCGGACGAGGCGGTCGGCTCGCACGTGTTCGAACCCACGAAGCACGACGACGCGGCCCTCGCCTCCGAGGACGACGCCGGCACCCACGGGGACCTGCGATGACGGCGGGCGATGTCGCGCAGGAGCAGGAGAGCGTGCAGACCGTCGCCGACGCGGCGCCCGTGGCCGGGCCCCGGTGGGTGCGCCCGGCCGGCGCGGAGCCGGCCTGGGAGGGCCTGCCGGTGTCCTACGAGGACGTCGAGGCGGCCCGGGAGACCCTGCGGGGCGTCTCGGAGGTCTCGCCGCTGCAGCTGTCGCGCTCGCTGAGCCGGGCGGTGGGCACGCACGTCCACCTCAAGTGCGAGAACCTCCAGCGGGCGGGCTCGTTCAAGATCCGCGGCGCCTACGTGCGCATGGCCGGGCTGAGCGAGGAGGAGCGCGCGCGGGGCGTGGTGGCGGCCTCGGCCGGCAACCACGCGCAGGGCGTGGCGCTGGCCGCGGCCAAGCTGGGGATCAGCGCCCGGATCTACATGCCCCGCGGCGTGGCCCTGCCCAAGCTGCAGGCCACCAAGGACCACGGCGCCGAGGTCGTGCTGCACGGCTCCACCGTGGACGAGTCCCTCGCCGAGGCCCAGCGGTGGGCCGCCGAGACCGGCGCCGTGTTCATCCCGCCGTTCGACGACCCCGCGATCATCGCGGGCCAGGGCACCGTGGGCCTGGAGATCCTGGACGCGCTGCCGGACGTGGACACCGTGATCATGGGCATCGGTGGCGGCGGGCTGATCGCCGGCACCGCCGTGGCCCTGAAGGAGGCGGCCCGGCGCCGCGGCCGCACGGTGCGGGTCATCGGGGTGCAGGCGGCCACGGCCGCCGCGTTCCCGGGCTCCCTCGAGGAGGGCCGCGTCCAGGTGCTGGAGAGCGTGTCCACCATCGCGGACGGCATCGCGGTCGGCAAGCCGGGCAACCTGCCCCTGCAGATCACGGCGGAGCTGGTGGACGCCGTCGTCACCGTGACGGACGACGAGATCGCCGCCGCCCTCGTGCACCTGCTCGAGCGCGCCAAGCTCGTGGTGGAGCCGGCGGGCGCCGTGGGCGTGGCCGCGCTGCTGGCCGGCCGCACGGCAGACCTCGGCTTCGAGCTGGGCTCCACCGTGGCCGTGCTCTCCGGCGGCAACATCGACCCGATGCTGCTGCTGAAGTCCATCCAGTCCGGCCTCTCGGCCGCGGGCCGCTACATGACGGTGCGGATCCCGCTGCGGGACCGCCCGGGCGAGCTCGCGACCATCTCACGGATCATCGCGGACTCGGACGCCAACGTGGTGCGCGTGGACCACACCCGGGTGGGCCCGGAGCTGTCCATGGGCGGCGTGCACATCACCATCGACATGGAGACGCGCGGCTCCGAGCACTCGGCGGCCGTCCTCGAGGCCCTTCGGGAGGCGGGCTACAGCCCGGTGCCGATCCACTGACCGGCCCCGCACGCCGCAGCCGCCTCCTCGACGCGTCCTGCGCCGGGGAGGCCGCTCGTCGTCGGGGGCCCGGCGCGCAGGCTCAGGCCAGCGAGCCGGCGGCGGCCGCGGTGACGGCCGCTGCGGTGCCGCCCACGGCGCGGCGCACGGCCTGCACCAGCAGGTCCGAGCGGGTCAGGGACTCGACGCGACGGACCAGCTCGCGGCGGCCGTAGCGCTCGTGGGCGCCGGGCAGCAGGCGCCAGGCCAGGTTCAGGTGCTGCAGGACGCCGAGCAGGAGCACGTCCTCGTCCGTGGCCTCGCGCTCGTCCAGGACCACGGCGGTCAGGCGGGCGAGCAGCTCGGCCCGGGTGCCCCCGCGGGGGAGGTGGCGGGTGGCCATGAAGGCCTTGTGCTCGGCCAGGTCCCCGGTCTCGGTGAGGCGGGCGATGACGGCCTTGCGCAGGTTCGGACGGCCCGCGGCGACGGCGGCGGTCACCGGGGTGCCCGCGAGGGCGTCGACCTTCCCCAGTCCGGCGTCCAGGACGGGGTGGCCGGTGACGCCGGCGGCGGTGACGAGCACCCGGGCGCGGTCCACGGGGGCGTCCTCGACGGTGACGATGCCCGCGGCGCGGTAGTCCGCGAGGGCGGCCGCCGCCAGGGCGACGCCGTGGTGGGAGGGGCTCTCGGAGCGCCCGTCCTCGCGGGTGAGCAGCAGGTGCGTCTTCTCGGCGGTCAGCATGCGCCCAGCCTAGCAACGGGGCGCGGCGTCGGCCCGGGCCTCGATCGCGGCGCAGGGCCCGGGACGCGGAACGGCCGCGACGCCCCGGGCGGGGCGCCGCGGCCGTGGGGCGGTCGGCGGGGGAGCGTCAGCCCGAGTAGGGCTTGACGTCCTTGATCTCGACCTTGATCTCCTTGCCGTTGGGCGCGGTGTAGGCCACCTTGTCGCCCTTGGCGGCGCCGTTGATGGCCTCGCCCAGCGGGGAGCGCTCGGAGTAGACCTCGAGGTGCTCGTCGTCCTCGGCGATCTCGCGGTTGCCGAAGAGGAAGGTCATCTCGTCGCCGGCGACGACGGCGGTCACGACGGTGCCCGGGTGCACGGCGCCGTCGTTCTCGGCGGCCTCGCCCACGCGGGCGGTCTCGAGGAGGTGCTTGAGCTCGGCGATGCGGCCCTCGTTCTTGGACTGCTCCTCGCGGGCGGCGTGGTAGCCGCCGTTCTCCTTGAGGTCGCCCTCGTCGCGGGCGGCCTCGATGCGCTCGATGATCTCCTGGCGGCCGGGGCCGGAGATGTGCTCGAGCTCCTTGGAGAGGCGGTCGAAGGCCTCCTGGGTCAGCCACGGGGCGTCGGACTGGCTGGTGGTCATGATGTTCCGCCTTTCTGTGTCGGTGGTGCGGAATCCTGGAGGCGCGGGGCCCCGGGGCGGCACGGGGCCGCATGCGAAAGACCCCGCCGATCAGGAGGACGCGCGGGCCGCGGGGGCTCCGTGCGACGCCTGCCTGACTCACCGGCGGGGCGGGAATGCTCAGAGGAGTCTATCCGCGGGACGTGGGTCACACCAAGAATCGCGCCGCGCCGTGACGCGTCGGGGCCGGTCAGGGGCCGGTGCGGAGCCCGGCGGGGGAGGGGCGGAGCGCCTCAGAGCTTCCGGCAGGCCTCGACCACGCCGGAGTCGCCGCGGACCACGGTGCGCACGTCCACCGTGTAGACCTGCTGGGCGTCCGAGGGGGTGTCCCGCTGGTCCTCGGGCACGGACGCCAGGCGCACGGTGCGGAAGCCCACGGGCGCGGCGTGCGAGTCCATCACGAGGACGTCGCACTCGGCCTGCACGCCCTCGGGGACGAGCACCTGGAAGGTGACGGTCGCGTTGCCGTCGTCCTCGATGGTGTAGCCGACGTCCTTGTGCTCGATCTTGCCCACGGACAGGTTCAGGCCGATCCACACGGACAGCAGCGCGGCGCCGAGGAGCCCGAGCACCCCGAGGCCGACCCATAGCCGACGGCTGGACGGACGATCCTGGTCGGTCCCGTAACGGTTGGCTAGGGTGGGGTCCTGCGCGTGGACGGCGTGGGCGTGGTGAGACATCCCCTCCACCCTATCTGCAGCGCGCCCCCCGCGGGTCGACGTCGTCGCCGGCCCCACCCCCCTCCCCGCCGCCGCGTGCGGCGGTCCCCGCGATCCGATCAGGAGCGTGCGATCCACGTGACCGAGCAATCCACCGCCCCCGTCCGCCCGACCGACGCCGTGCCACCCTCGGCAGGCCTGCGGCTGCTGGCCGTGCACGCCCACCCGGACGACGAGTCCTCGAAGGGCGCCGCCATGATGGCCGCCTACGCGCAGGCCGGGGCCGAGGTCATGGTGGTCACCTGCACCGGCGGTGAGGCCGGCGACCTGCTCAACCCCTCCTACGAGGACGTCGTGGCCACGGATCGGGACATCACGGCCGTGCGCCGTGAGGAGATGGCCGAGGCGGTGCGGACGCTCGGCATCCAGCACCGGTGGCTGGGCTTCCTGGACTCGGGCCTGCCGGAGGGCGACCCCCTGCCGGCGCTGCCCGCCAACTGCTTCGCGGAGATCCCGCTGCGCACCGCTGCGGCCCCGCTCGTGGCCCTCGTGCGCCGGTTCCGCCCGCACGTGCTCATCGCCTACGACGAGGCCGGCGGCTACCCGCATCCGGACCACATCCAGGCCCACCACGTGGCCGTCGGGGCCTACCGCGCCGCCGGCGACCCGGACGCCTACCCGGAGACCGGGCCGGCCTGGGAGGTCTCCAAGCTCTACTACGACCGGGCCTTCAACCCGGAGAAGTTCCGCAGCCTGCACGAGGCGTTCATCGCCGCCGGGGACGAGTCCCCGTTCGAGGCGCGGCTGTCCATGTACGCCCAGATGGACGCCCTGCGCGAGGCGCGCCGCCGCCAGGAGGCGGGGGAGGACGTGCCTGACCCGGAGGACGCCCCGGGCTGGATCATCCCGGACCACGCCGTCACCACCCAGGTGCCCGTGGCGGACTTCCTCGAGCACCGCGACGCCGCCCTGCGCGCCCACCGCACCCAGGTGGACCCCGTGGGCTTCTTCTTCGCCGCCCCCAACGAGCTGCTGCGCACCTCGTGGCCGTGGGAGGACTACGCGCTCATCGACGCGCGGGTGCCCGTCGAGCTGCCCGAGCACGACCTCTTCGCGGGCTTGCGCTGACCGGGGCCGGGCCGCCCGCCCGCGTGGCGGCCCGGTAGAGTGGGGCGGCGTGAGTCCCCTCTCTGGCCTTCCCCTCGTCCTCACCGCGCTCGCGGCCGCGAGCCCCGCGCCGGTGCCCGCCGTCCCGGAGCCCACCCTGCGCCCGGGCCTCGAGGAGGCCGAGGTCACCCCCGGCATCGAGGGGTTCCTGTTCACCGCCCTCATGGTGGTGATGGCGATCATCGTCTTCCGCGTCATGGTGCGCTCCGTGCGTCGCGTGCAGCAGCGCTCCCCGGAGGCCGAGGCCATGCTCGTGGACCGCCACCAGCAGCACCTGCCCGAGGACGTCCGCGAGCTCGCGCCGGAGAACGAGGAGCGGGACGCGCAGGACCGTCTGCGCCACCTCCAGGAGAAGTACCCGGGGTACCTGCAGGAGCCCGCGCCCCGGCCGCAGTCGCCCGACGACGGCCGGTCCTGACCGCCGCCCGGCCGCGGGCCGGCGTCGGGCCTCAGACGACGACGAGCACGGCCCGGTAGATGGCCACGGCGTGGCACACGAAGCCGCCCACGGTGAACACGTGGAAGAGCTCGTGGAAGCCGAACCACTCCCGGTGGATGGTGGGCGCCCGCAGCGCGTAGAACACCGCCCCCACGATGTACGCCGCGCCGCCGGCCACGATCAGCCAGCCGGCCGCGACGTCGGCGGCGAAGAAGTCCCCGATGTACAGCAGCGCGGCCAGCCCCAGCACCACGTACACGGGCGTGTAGAGCCAGCGCGGGGCGTCCGTCCACAGCAGGCGGAAGGCGACGCCGGCCACCGCGCCCGCCCAGACCAGCGTGAGCAGCAGATGGGCCTTCCCCGGCGGGAGCAGGGCCAGGGACAGCGGCGTGTAGGTGCCGGCGATCACGAGCATGATGTTCGTGTGGTCCAGGCGCTTGAGCACGCGCGAGACCACCTCGTTCCACTGCACCAGGTGGTAGGTGGCCGAGACCCCGAACAGCAGCAGGCCCGTGACCGCGTAGACGGCCGAGGCCCAGCGCAGCGTCGCCGTGGGGGCGAGCACGATCAGCACGATGCCCGCGGCCAGCGTCAGCGGCGCCATGGCGGCGTGGATCCAGCCGCGCAGCCGCGGCTTGAACAGCGGGTGCTCCGGGTCTCGGATGCGTTCGATTCGCCAGCGCAGGCGCCGGGCGGCCTCGGGCTCGCGAGCGGGGGTAAGGGGGTCCATGGCCTCCATTGTCCTCCCTGCACGGGGCCGATCGCGCGCCGCCGCGTATCCTGGTGGCCCGGCCGTCCCCGGCCGGCCCGTACGCCGTGAGAGGCAGGTGTGACGTGCAGCGACCCGAGGCCTTCTACCGGCTGTACGAGCGGAGGCTCGCCCGTGGCCTGGACCCGGAGCGGCTGCCCCGGCACGTCGGCGTGCTCGTGGACGGCAACCGCCGGTGGGCCCGCGCGTTCGGCGCCACCACCCAGGAGGGGCATCAGGCCGGCGCCGAGCGGATCCTCGAGTTCATCGACTGGTGCGACGAGACCGGCATCCCCGTGGTCACGCTCTACATGCTCTCCACGGAGAACCTGGGTCGCCCGCCGGAGGAGCTGGAGGCCCTGCTCGGGATCATCCTGGCCACCGCGGAGCGCCTCGCCGAGCCGCGCGAGGGCCGCCGGCCCGTGCGCGTGCAGACGGTGGGCGCCGTGGACATGCTGCCGGAGGAGATGGCCCGCCGCCTGCGCGCGGTGGAGGAGCGCACCCGGGACAACGACGGCGTGCACGTGAACGTGGCCGTGGGCTACGGCGGCCGCCAGGAGATCCTCGACGCCGTGCGCGAGCTGCTGCGCGACGAGCACGGCCGGGGGCGCACCGCCGCCGAGATCGCCGACGCGATGACCGTCGAGCAGATCGCCGACCGCCTCTACACGCGCGGCCAGCCGGACCCGGACCTGGTCATCCGCACCTCGGGGGAGCAGCGGCTCTCCGGGTTCCTGCTGTGGCAGTCCGCCTACTCGGAGTTCTACTTCTGCGAGGCCATGTGGCCCGCGTTCCGCAAGGTCGACTTCCTGCGCGCCCTGCGCGACTACGGCAGCCGGCAGCGCCGCTTCGGCGCCTGAGTCCGGTCGGCGCGGCGGCGGGCGGAGCCTCGCGGCGCCGGTCAGATGTCGGCGTGGCGGGGGCGGCGGTCGCCGCGGCCCCACCACAGGCCCAGCAGCACCCCGACGACGGCGCCCGCCAGGTGCCCCGTCCACGAGACCCCGGGGGCCGGCAGCAGGCCGATGAGGCTCGAGCCCAGGTGCGTGAGCGCCACGAGCACCGAGACCACCACGGGCACCACGCGGCGCACGGCGATGCCGTAGACCACCAGGAACGCGACGAGCGCGTACACGATCCCCGAGGCGCCGATGTGCACGCCGGGGGAGCCGATCACCCACGTGAGCACACCCGAGCCCAGCCAGGCGGCCGCGAGCAGGGCGAACGGCCGCCCCGAGATGAGCGCGGCGAGCGGGCCGAGCAGGATCAGCGCCGAGGAGTTGCCGATCAGGTGTCCCCAGCCGGCGTGGAGCAGCGGGGAGAACAGGATGCCGTCCAGTCCGGTCACGCTGCGGGGGATCAGGCCGAGGCCGGGGATCACGAGCCCGCCGAAGAACACGAGGGCGATCTGGACGACCCACAGGGCGGCCACGAGCAGCAGCGTGGGCGCGATGACGGCCACGAGGCGGCCGCTCACGCGCTCGGCGAGCGAGGGGGCCGTCCGGGCGGCCGGGACGGCGCCGCGCTCGGGCAGGCGGGGCGTGGGGCGGTGCATGCTCATGGTCCCTCCTGAGTCCGACGACGGCGGCCGGCTGCGGGCGCGTCCGCGTGCGCCCAGTCTAGGCGGGGCCGCGGACGGGATGCGGAGCGGGGCGGCCCGGGACCGTCACGTCGACTTCATCCGCGGTTCATCCTCTCGGCCGCCCCGGCGACGCGCGGGCTTCCTAGTGTGGGCGGCGGACGCGGGCGTCCGCCCCGTCCGAGGCAGCGGCACAGGAGGCTGGCATGGTGGCAGAGCGCGTGGAGCACGGGCGGGAACTCACGGGGACGACGGAGGCGCGGCCGGATGCCGCCGGTGCTGCGGGGCACGCCGCCGCGGCGCGCACCGGAGCCGCGGACGCCGTCGTCGCCCCGGACGCGCGGGAGACCGGGCTGCGCACCTACGTGGTGGACACCTCCGTGCTGCTCTCCGACCCGCGCGCCCTGCTGCGCTTCGCCGAGCACGAGGTGATCCTGCCGCTCGTGGTGGTCTCCGAGCTGGAGGCCAAGCGGGCCGACCCGGACCTGGGCTACTTCGCCCGGACCGCGCTGCGGCTGCTCGACGACCTGCGCGGCCGGCACGGAGCCCTCGACCGGGCGGTGCCGATCAGCCCCGAGGGCGGCACCCTGCGGGTCGAGCTCAACCACGTGTCCACGGACGTCCTGCCGCTGGGCATCCGCGGCACGGACAACGACTCCCGCATCCTCGCCGTCGCGAAGGCGTTCGCGGACGAGGGCCGGGACGTGACCGTGGTGTCCAAGGACCTGCCCATGCGCGTGAAGGCGGCCGCCATGGGGCTGAGCGCGGACGAGTACCGGCACGAGCTGGTGCGGGACTCCGGGTGGCGGGGCACCGTGACCCTCACCGTGGAGCAGGAGCTGCTGGACGCCCTCTACGACGACGGCGAGGCGTCCCTGGCCGGCGTGCCGGTGGACGGGACGGACGGCGTGGGTGCGGGTGTGGAGGCGGAGGCGGACGGGACCGGGGCAGGAGGATCCGGGGTCGATGGGACCGGTGCCGAGGGATCCGGAGCCGCGGCGCTGCCGGTGAACACGGGGCTGGTGATCCTCGCCCCGCGCGGCTCCGCCCTGGCCCGCGTGGCCGAGGGCGGGCGGGCGCTGCTGGTGCGCGGGGACCAGGACGTGTTCGGCCTGCACGGGCGCTCCGCGGAGCAGCGGCTGGCGATCGACCTGCTCACGGACCCGGCCGTGGGCATCGTGTCCCTCGGCGGCCGTGCGGGCACCGGCAAGTCCGCTCTCGCGCTGTGCGCCGGCCTGGACGCCGTGATGGAGCGCCGCGAGCACCGCAAGGTGGTCGTGTTCCGGCCGCTGTACGCCGTCGGGGGCCAGGAGCTGGGCTATCTGCCGGGCTCCGAGGGCGAGAAGATGGGGCCGTGGGCGCAGGCGGTGTTCGACACGCTCGGCGCGCTCGTCTCCCCGTCCGTGATCGACGAGGTGGTGGACCGCGGCATGCTCGAGGTCCTGCCGCTGACCCACATCCGAGGGCGCTCCCTGCACGACGCCTGGGTGATCGTGGACGAGGCGCAGTCCCTCGAGCGGAACGTGCTGCTCACCGTGCTCAGCCGCATGGGGCGCAACTCGAAGGTGGTGCTCACCCACGATGTCGCCCAGCGGGACAACCTGCGCGTGGGCCGGCACGACGGGATCGCCGCCGTGGTGGAGCGGCTCAAGGGGCACCCGCTGTTCGGGCACGTGACGCTGACCCGGTCGGAGCGCTCGCCGATCGCCGCACTCGTGACGGAGATGCTGGAGGACGGCCGCGGCTGAGCGCCGGCCGGGGAAAGAAAATGGGGCCGCTGCCGAAGCAGCGGCCCCCGGCGGGGGTGCTCGGCCCCGCGGAGGGGGGATGGGGGACCGAGGAAGCCCGCCACCATGGCCCCTTGAAACGGGATTGAGGCCATGGGGTCAGTCCGAGCTCCGGACATCCCATGAGACGGGCGGAAGCTCGTGACTCCAGATTAGCCCCGGTTGCGCGCTGAAGCAATGGTCATTTCAGGTTGAGCTGTGGGCGGACGGACCCGGACGCTCGCGGGCCTGTGGACGGGGGCCTCCGGCTGACGGCGACGCGCCTAGGCTGGGCGCATGGACGGGGTGGGATGGGCCTGGGCGCAGGGGCTGCCGGCGACGGCGGTGCTCTGGTCCGCGGGGCTGGCGTGGTTCGCGGTGTGCGCGGCGGTGCTCGTGCGCGTCGACCTGCGCGAGCACCGGCTGCCCAACCGGTGGACGCTGCGGCTGGCCCTCGGCGGGCTGGCCGCGATGGCCGGGGGCGCCGCGCTCGCGGGCCGGGGCGACCTCGTGCTCTCGAGCGTGCTCGGCGGGCTCGGCTACGCCGCGGCGATGCTCGTGCTGCACGTGCTCAGCCGGGGCGGCCTCGGCATGGGGGACGTGAAGCTGGCCGCCGGCCTCGGGGCGTACACGGGGGTGCTGGGAGGCTCGGCCGTCGTGGCCGCGGGACTCGGGGCGATCCTGCTCGGGGGAGCAGTGGCCGCCGTCCTCGTGGCGGCGCGGCGGGCGAGCCGCTCCACGGCCCTGCCCTTCGGCCCGCCCATGATCCTTGCGGCGGCGGCCGTCCTGGCGTTCGCCCCCGCGGGCGGCTGAACGACCAGCGACTCCGGAGACGACGACGGCCGCCCTCCTCGCGGAAGGCAGCCGCCGTCGTCATGCTCCTGGACCCGGGGGCGGGGCGGATCCCCGCCGCGCCCCCGGGCTCAGCCCCGGATCACTCCGGGTGCGTCATGGACATGGTGTCCAGGGCGGTGTCCAGCTGCTCCTCGGTGACCTCGCCGCGCTCGACGTAGCCGAGGTCCACCACGGCCTCGCGCACGGTCATCTTGTTGGCCACGGCGTGCTTGGCGATCTTCGCCGCGGCCTCGTAGCCGATCACCTTGTTCAGTGGGGTCACGATGGACGGGGAGGCGCCGGCCAGGAACGCGCAGCGCTCCTCGTTGGCCTCGATGCCGTCGATCATCTTGTCCGCCATCACGCGGGAGGTGTTGGCGAGCAGGCGGATGGACTCGAGCAGGTTGGCGGCCATCACCGGGATGCCCACGTTCAGCTCGAAGGCGCCGTTGGTGGAGGACAGGGACACGGTGGTGTCGTTGCCGATCACCTGGGCGCACACCATGATCGCGGCCTCGCAGATCACGGGGTTGACCTTGCCCGGCATGATCGAGGAGCCCGGCTGCAGGTCCGGGATGAAGATCTCGCCGAGGCCGGTGTTCGGGCCGGAGCCCATCCAGCGTAGGTCGTTGTTGATCTTCATGATCGAGTAGGCCACGTTGCGCAGCTGGCCGGAGGCCTCCACGAGGCCGTCGCGGTTGGCCTGCGCCTCGAAGTGGTTGCGGGCCTCGGTCAGCGGCAGGCCGGTCTCCTCGGCGAGCAGCTCGATCACGCGGGCGGAGAAGCCCTTGGGGGTGTTGATGCCGGTGCCCACGGCGGTGCCGCCGAGCGGGACCTCGGCGACGCGCGGCAGGGAGGACTCGACGCGCTCGATGCCATAGCGGACCTGTGCGGCGTAGCCGCCGAACTCCTGGCCCAGGGTCACCGGGGTGGCGTCCATGAGGTGCGTGCGGCCGGACTTCACGATGTTCGCGAAGGCCTTCTCCTTCTTCTCGAGGGAGACGGCCAGGTGGTCCAGAGCGGGGATCAGCTCGTTGATCAGGGCGCCGGTGACGGCCACGTGCACGGAGGTGGGGAACACGTCGTTGGAGGACTGCGAGGCGTTGACGTGGTCGTTGGGGTGGACCTCGTCCTCGGAGCCGGCGTCCTTGAGGGCGCGGGTGGCGAGGGTGGCGAGCACCTCGTTGGTGTTCATGTTGGAGGAGGTGCCCGAGCCGGTCTGGAAGACGTCGATCGGGTACTGGTCGTCATGCTCGCCGGCGATGACCTGGTCCGCGGCCGCCACGATGGCGTCCGCGCGCTCCTGGGAGATGACGCCGAGCTCGGCGTTGGCCTTGGCGGCGGCCTTCTTGACCTGGGCGAGGGCGTGGATGTGCGCCGGCTCGAGGCCCTTGCCGGAGATCGGGAAGTTCTCCACGGCGCGCTGGGTCTGGGCACGGTAGAGGGCGTCGATCGGCACCTTCACCTCGCCCATGGTGTCGTGCTCGATGCGGAACTGCTGCTCAGGGTTCTGTGCGATCATGGCCACATCCTAGGGCGCGCCGGGGCTCCGGACCCGAACCGGACGCCCGGCGTCGTCACACCTGCAGCGCGCCCAGCACGCGGCCGGGCTGGGCGGTGCCGCCGGCCAGCGAGTAGGTCAGCCCGACGACGGCCGTCCGGCCCGCCTCGACGGCGTCGCGCACGGCCTGGCTCGTCTCCACGAGGCGGTCGCAGGTCTGGTCCACATGCTCGGCCACGAAGTCGTCGATCTCCTCCAGGCCGCGGCGGCGCCCGGCCAGCACGGAGGGGGTGATGCGCTCCACGAGCGAGCGGATGAAGCCGGGGGGCATGTCCCCGGAGATGTAGGACTCCACGGTGGCGGTGACGGCGCCGCAGGAGTCGTGGCCGAGCACCACGATCAGCGGGATCTTGAGGACGTCCACGGAGTACTCGAGGGAGCCGAGAACGGCGTCGTCGATCACCTGGCCGGCCGTGCGGATGACGAACACGTCGCCCAGGCCGACGTCGAAGATGATCTCCGCGGCCAGACGGGAGTCGGAGCAGCCGAAGATGACGGCGATCGGCTCCTGGCCGGACGTCAGCGTGCTGCGGCGCTCCGCGTTCTGGTTGGGGTGACCGGGGTCGCCGGCCACGAAGCGCCGGTTGCCCTCGGCCAGCGTCTCCCACGCCTCCTGGGGCGTGGGCCGGGAGCCCGCGGCGCCGTCGTCGTGGGCCGCGGCAGCGGCGGCGGGGGTGTTCTCGGTGCTCATCGGGTCTCCTTCGCGACGCCGCGGGCCAGGTCCTCGAGGACGGCGCGGTCGCCGGTGGTGGTGAGCACCACTGTGGTGTCCTCCACCTCCGTCACGAGGCGCTTCTCCGAGGCGCGGGGGTCCGCGTGGAGGTCCCACGCGAGCCCGTCGATCTCGAGCGTCTCCGTGGCGGGGACGCTGTCCACGCGCAGGGTCACCCAGGTGGGGTCCACGTCGTGGGCTTGCTGCATGCCGGCGAACACGGTGTCCGTGACCACCCAGCCGACGTCCCACGTGGAGACGCCGTCCATGGTCTGCAGACGGGCGAAGTTCGCGTACCAGGACTCCGGGACCTCGGGGGCGAGGGCCGGGAGGACGCCGTCGTCGTGGGGCACGGTGGCGGCGGCGGCCGCCACGTCCACGCGGTCCTCGCGGGGCCGCTGCGGCGGCTCCGGGTTGAGGATCAGCACCACGGCCACCAGGGCCAGGAGCGCGACGACGGAGAGCACCATCCCGATCCACGGCTGCCGGGCCCGCTGCGCCTGCTTGGCGGTCAGGACGGGACGGGGGGCGGGGGCGTTCGGATCGGTCGGATCCGTGGGATGGGTGGAGCTCACGGTGAGCATTGTGCCACCCCCTCCGGACCGCCCACCGTAGGATGAGGAAGAGGGCAGAGCCGCCCCCACGCCCCGTCCCCTTCGCGGACGGTGCGCCGCGAGCAAGGATCGGAGCAGCGATGACGAGCGCGTCCTCGGAGAAGACCGGCTACGAGAACCACGTCCCGGACCGCAACCTGGCCATGGAGCTGGTCCGCGTGACCGAGGCGGCGGCCATCGCCGCGAGCCCCTGGGTCGGCTACGGCGACAAGAACAAGGCCGACGGCGCCGCGGTGGACGCGATGCGCGCGTTCATGGACACCGTCAGCATGGCCGGCACCGTGGTGATCGGCGAGGGCGAGAAGGACGAGGCCCCCATGCTGTTCAACGGCGAGGAGGTCGGCGACGGCTCCGGCGCCCCCGTGGACGTGGCCGTGGACCCGATCGACGGCACCCGCCTGACCGCCATGGGCTACAACAACGCCCTGTCCGTCTTCGCGGTGGCCGAGCGCGGCACCATGTTCGACCCCTCCGCCGTGTTCTACATGGACAAGCTCGTGGTGGGCCCGGAGGCCGCGGACTTCGTGGACCTGCGCCTGCCGGTGAAGCAGAACGTCTCGCTCGTGGCCAAGGCGCTGGACAAGCCGGTCTCCCAGGTGACCGTGTGCGTGCTGGACCGCCCCCGTCACGAGGGCCTGGTCAAGGAGATCCGCGAGGCCGGCGCCCGCGTGAAGTTCATCCTCGACGGCGACGTCGCCGCCGCGATCGCCGCCGCCCGCCCGGACACCGGCGTGGACATGATGATGGGCATCGGCGGCACCCCCGAGGGCATCGTCACCGCGTGCGCCATCAAGGCCACCGGCGGCGTGATCCAGGGCCGCCTGGCCCCCACGGACGAGGCCGAGAAGCAGAAGGCCCTCGACGCCGGCCTGGACCTGGACGCCGTCCTGTCCACGAACGACCTGGTCACCTCGGACCACTGCTACTTCGCCGCCACCGGCATCACCGACGGCGACCTGCTGCGCGGCGTGCGCTTCGTGGACGGCCGCGTGGTCACCCAGTCGATCGTGATGCGCTCCTGGTCCGGCACCGTCCGCACCGTGGACGCCGAGCACGACGTGCGCAAGTGGTCCAAGTGGCTCGAGGATCGCGGCACCCGCACCGGCCGCTGACCCACGCCCCCGCGCTTTCGCTCGGGAGATCGTCGCCACCGCCCCGGAATCCCGGGATGGTGACGACGATTTCCCGAGCGAAAGTCGTCTCTGGGGAAGGGCTGGGGAGGCCCCGGAGGAGGGTCAGCGGCGGGGCAGGCCCGTGACGTGGACCGTGGCGGGGGCGCCGTCGGCGGCGCGGACGGCCAGCGGCCCCGACGCGGTCTCGGTGGCGGGCAGGAACACGGCCTCGCCCGGACCGAGGGTGACCTCCTGGCCCGCCAGC
Organism: Micrococcus sp. HG099; assembly: GCF_024723355.1. NCBI lineage: Bacteria > Bacillati > Actinomycetota > Actinomycetes > Micrococcales > Micrococcaceae > Micrococcus > Micrococcus sp. HG099. Next base: position 22,608 of record NZ_JANQCJ010000012.1, read on the forward strand.
CCCAGGTGGGCGCTGCCCCGGGTGACCACGGCGATGCCGGGCCCGTGGACGTCGAGCTCACGGACGGCGTCGTCCTCGAGGGTGGCCTGCAGCAGCTCGAACTCGTCGAAGGGCGGGCGGAAGGCCACCACGGAGTCCGCCACGCGCTCGGGCTCGGTCGAGGGCACGGGCACCGCCTCGAACGTCACCACCCGGCGCAGCTCCTCGACGTCCACGTGCTTGGCCGTGAGCCCGCCGCGCAGCACGTTGTCCGAGGCGGCCATCACCTCCACGCCGAGCCCGTGCAGGTACGCGTGCACGTTGCCGGCGGGCAGGTGCAGAGCCTGGCCAGGGGCGAGGTCCACGCGGTTGAGGAGGATTGCCACGATCACGCCGGGGTCGTCCGGGTGGTGCTCGGCCACCTCGAGGGCGGTGGCGAGGGAGGGGTCGCGCTCGGCGAGGTCCTCGGCGGCGCGCAGGACCTCCACCACCTGGGCCACGGAGCCCGGCGCCGCCCACACGGACTCGGGGTCGAGGATCCCGGTGAACGCGTCCTCGAGGTCTCCGGCGGCGAGCGTCTGGCTGATCCGGGCCGCGGCGACGGCGACGGCGGACGTGTCCCCGTCCGCGTGCTCGGTGAGCGCGTGGGCGAGGGCCTCGAAGCTGTCCGAGGAGACCTCGGGGGAGCGGAAGCCGCACATCGCCGAGAAGTGGGTCAGGGCGACCAGCATCTCCGGCTTGTGGTTGGCGTCCTTGTAGTTGCGGTGCGGGGCGTCGACGGGCACGCCGGCGGCCTCCTCGGCCGCGAAGCCGGCGCGGGCCTGCTCGAGCGTGGGGTGCGCTTGGATGGACAGCGGCGCGCCCGCGGCAAGCAGCTTCGTCAGGTACGGCAGCCGCTCCGTGCCCACGTCCTGGCCGAGGCAGCGCTCGCGGTCCGCGGCGGTCAGCTCGTCGAGGCCGGTTACGGAGCCGTCGCCCACGACGACGCCGCACGGGGCGCCCGGATGGTCGCCCAGCCACATCTCGGCCTCGGGTCGGCCGGTGGGCTCCCGGCCCTGCAGGCGGGCCAGGAGCGTGGGGGAGCCCCACGCGTAGTCGCGGATGACGGGCTTCAGGACGTGCATGCCGACCAGCCTAGGCCAGGCGCGACGCCGATCGGCGGCCTGACGAGCCGTCGTCGGGGTGCGCGGGGCGCGTCCGGGGGCCGGAGCCTCCCGTTTCCCGCACGGAAGTGCCCGGGAAGGCTCCCGTTTCCCGCACGAAAGTGCCCGGGAAGGCTCCCGTTTCCCGCACGAAAGTGCCGGGGCGGGGTCAGCGGCCGGGCGCGCAGAGCCCGTTGGTCGAGGAGGCGTGGTTGAGCAGGTCCTCCTGGCCGAGGTCCTCGGCCAGCATGAGGTCCTCGGCGGTGTAGGCGCCACCGTCGGGCCGGGTGGGCGGGGCCGGCCAGGTGGCCGGGTCGTCCTCGTCCACCTCGTCGGGGACGGCCTCCTGGGCCGCCACGGCGAGCACGGTGAGCAGCGGCAGGGCCGACGCCCCGGATCCGACGCCGGCCGCGTGGCCCGCCTCGCCGCCCGTCGCGCCCCCGGCCTGCCCGGGCTCCTCGGCGAGCATCTCGTCCACGCGCTGGTGGACGAGCCCGTAGTCGGGGAACGTCGTGAACTGGTCCCCGGTGTCGCCGAAGTCGGGCGGGCCGATGGTCAGGCGCCGCATCTTCTGGCCGCGTGAGCGCTCGGCGAGGTCCACGAACGTGCCGAGCTGGGACTGCGGCAGGTCGGTGGTCACGATCTGCTGGCCCGCCGCGAGGATCTGCTCGAACCGGGTGAGCACGGTGGCGGGGCTGAACTGGGCGAGCATGGCCGCCTGCATGCACTGCTGGCGGCGGATGCGGGCGTAGTCCGTGGACCAGTGCCGGGAGCGGGCGAAGGCGAGCGCGTCGTCGCCGTTGAAGTGGTGGGTGCCCGGCTCCCACCAGATGTTGCCCCAGGCGCCGTCGGGCCGGACGCCGCGGTGCACCACGTAGCCGCCGCTGACGACGTCCACCCCGCCCATGGCGTCGATCAGCTGGGCGAAGCCGCCCATGTCCATGAGGGCGTAGCCGGAGATGTCGAGGCCGAGGATGCCGCCGGCGGCGTCCTTCATGGCCTCGGCGCCGGGGTGTTCAGCGTTCGGGTAGAGGTCTGCGTGATGCTCCTCCACGTCCGTGTAGAGGGCGTTGAGGATGCACTCGTCGCCGCAGTCGAAGCCGTTCGGGTACACGTCCCACAGCGGTGAGCCCTCGACGAACGGCACGTCCTGGAGGTTGCGGGGCAGGGAGAACATCACGATGGCGCCGGTGCGGGCGTCCACGGAGACCACGTGCATGGAGTCCGGGCGCAGCCCCTGCCGGCCCTCGCCGGCGTCCGCCCCCAGGACCAGGATGTTGTAGCGGCCCTCGGCCTCCGGGACGGCCGGCCCCTCCCGGAAGACCTCGCCGAGTGCGCCGCGGCTCGTGTTCGCGGCCCAGCCGCCGTAGAGCAGGGCGCCGCTGGTGAGGACGAGCGCGAGCGCGGTGACCGTGGCCGTGATCTTCCGCGCGCCGGGGGCGAGCAGGTGCAGCCGGATCAGCCGGAACGTGTCCACCCACAGCACCGCCCAGCCCACCGCCAACGCTACCAGGACCACCGCCAGCCCGAGCAGCACGCCGTCCCGGGCCATGAGCGAGATCAGGCTCGCGCGGGAGACCAGCCACCACAGCAGCCCCAGGATCAGCACGGCCCACACGGTGACGGTGACCCGCAGCGCCACGCGGCCGAGCCGGCGGCTGCCGGCGACGATCTGGGCGCCGCCGGGGACCAGCAGGGTCAGGGCGGTGAGGATCAGCGCCCGGCGGGTGCGCTCGGTGGGGGAGGCGACGCGCGGGTCCCGAAGCGGGTCGGGCTGCGCGTGACCGGCGGGCACGGATCCGGTGGCGGGCGACATCAGCGGTCGGCGGCCATCCGCTCGCGCAGGCGGGCCCCCTTGGCCCGGGCCTGGGCGTTGAGCTCGGCGGCGTGCTCGGCGAGGGCGGCGCGCAGGCGATCGCCCTCCTCGGTGTCGGCCGAGGCGAGGATGCGGGCGGCCAGCAGGCCGGCGTTGCGGGCGCCGTCGATGGAGACGGTGGCCACGGGGACGCCGGCGGGCATCTGCACGATGGAGAGCAGGGAGTCCAGGCCGTCGAGGCTCTTGAGCTTCACGGGGACGCCGATCACGGGCAGCGGGGTGACGGAGGCGAGCATGCCGGGCAGGTGCGCGGCGCCACCGGCGCCCGCCACGATCACCCGGATGCCGCGCTCGTGGGCGCGGGCGCCGAACTCCACCATCTCGTGGGGCATGCGGTGGGCGGAGACGACGCCGACCTCCACGGGCACGTCGAGCTCGCGCAGCGCCTCGGCGGCGGCGCTCATCACGGGCCAGTCGGAGTCGGAGCCCATCACCACGGAGACGACGGGCGCGTCGTCCTGCAGGGGCTGGGCGGGGTTCTGGGGCGTGGCGGTCATGGGCGGGCCTCCGGCGGAGTGGGGGTGGCGGGGGAGGAGGGGGACGCGCCGACGGCGTCCGGGGCGGCGCCGTCGCGCAGCACGGCGGCGGCGGACTCGGCGGCCCGCACGGCCTGCTCGAGGGTGAGCCCGTGGTCGGCGACGACGTTGACGTGGCCCACCTTGCGGCCGGGCCGCACGGCCTTGCCGTAGAGGTGGACCTTGGCCTGCGGGTGGGCGGCGAGGGCGTCGGAGAGGCCGGCGTGCAGGTCCTCGCGGGCCCCGCCGAGCAGGTTCTTCATGACGACGCCGGCCCCGCGCGGGGCGGTCTCGCCCAGCGGCAGGTCCAGGACGGCGCGCACGTGCTGCTCGAACTGGCCGGTGACGGCCCCGTCCATGGACCAGTGCCCGGAGTTGTGCGGGCGCATGGCCAGCTCGTTGACCTGGAAGCCCGGGCCCACGCCGGGGGTCTCGAAGAGCTCGACGGCGAGCATGCCGGTGACGTCCAGCTCCTCGGCCAGTCGCACGGCGGCGGCGGTGGCGGCCTCGGCGACGGCCGGGTCCAGGTCCCGGGCGGGGGCGACCACGAGGTCGCAGACCCCGGCCACCTGCACGGAGTCCACCACGGGGTAGGCCGCGACCCGCCCGGAGGGGGTGCGGGCCACCTGGGCGGAGAGCTCGCGGGTGAACGGCACGAGGGCCTCGGCGAGCAGCGGGGCGATGCCGGCGCCCAGCCACGTGCCCAGGGTGCCGTCCGCGGCGGAGGCGCGGGCGTCGTCGGCGTCGTCGAGCTTCAGGACGCCCTTGCCGTCGTAGCCGCCGCGCGGGGTCTTCAGGATCATGGGCCAGCCGTGCTCGTCGCCGAACGCGAGGACCTCGTCGAGGTCCCGCACCGCGGCCCAGGCCGGGTTCGGCAGGCCGAGGCGCTCGACGGCGGCGCGCATCACCAGCTTGTCCTGGGCGTGCTGCAGGGCCTCGGAGCCGGGGCGCACGGCGACGCCGGCCTCCTGCAGCACGCGAAGGTGCTCGGTGGGCACGTGCTCGTGGTCGAAGGTCACCACGTCCACCGTGGCGGCGAAGGCGCGCAGGTCCGCCAGGTCCGTGTGGTCGCCGACCACATGCGGGGCCACCTGGGCCGCGGACGCGTCCGGGGCCTCCGCGAGCACGCGGAAGGGCACGCCGAGCTCGGCGGCGGGGCCCGCCATCATGCGGGCCAGCTGCCCGCCGCCGATCACACCGAGTCGAGGGGAAGTCACCGGTCCAGGCTAGTCGCGTCGCCTGAGAACTCGGTCACGGATCCCTGACGAGTCCCGGGATCCGCCCGGAATCGGGGGTCCCCGGGGCTACAGTGTTCCCAGCCCGTTGCGGGCCCCGCCCCTCCGGGCGGCACTGCACGCCCCGCGTCCGCGCGGTCCCCGTTCCCGTCCCGAACCGAGGTCTCCCGCCCATGCTGTCCGATCTCTGGAGCCGTCTGACCGGCCTGGTGTCGATGCTGTGGCGTGAGGTCGCCAAGTTCGGCACCGTCGGCGCGGCCGCGTTCGTCATCGACTCCCTGGTGTTCTGGTGGATGATGACGGGCCCGCTGGAGGGCTCGAACGTCAAGGCCAAGATCGTGGCCGGCGTGGTGGCCACCCTGTTCAGCTGGGTCGCCAACCGCTACTGGACGTTCCGCGAGAAGCGCTCGTCCAACAAGACCCGCGAGCTCGTCATGTTCCTGCTCATGAACGCGATCGGCCTGGGCATCCAGGCGGGCTGCGTGTTCATCGCGCAGTACTTCATGGGCGTGACGGACCCGGGCGGCCTGTTCATCGCCGGCAACGTGGTGGGCCTGTTCTTCGGCACCGTGTTCCGCTACTTCGCCTACCGGTTCTGGGTGTTCAAGGAGGAGCTGGACGTGGAGCCCGGCTTCGCCAACGACATCGCGATCATCACCGGCCAGATGCCCGTGCTGCGCGACGAGCAGCTGCACCCGCACGGCCGCCACGAGGCGCGGGGCCGACCGGCCGAGCGCCACGTCCGCCGGGACGACGGCCCGGCCCGCCACCGCGCCTCCTGAGCCCGGAGCTCTGAGCCCGGCGCGCGGGTCCGCAGGCCGCGCCCGGTCAGGGGCGCACCTGCACCGCCCGCCCGGCGTCCCACGCCTGCAGCACGGCCCGCATCCCCGCCCACGTGAGGCGGGGGCGCGGGCCGTCGTCGTCCTGGCCGTCCTGTCGCGCGGCGTCCTCGTCCGCGGCGACGTCGGCGGCCGGCAGGGCCTCGGGGCGCACGTGGTCCACGGGGCCGGGCAGGGCGTCGGGCTGGCCGAGGATCTCGGCGGCCACGTCCACCACGGACGGGTCGGCCACGGCGCCGCCGGTCGGGAGCTCGAGCCCGCGGGGCAGCGCGACGGCGAACACGGCGGTGGCCGGGTCGGTCCAGCGCTCCGGGCGGTCGGTGAGGACGGCCGCGGGGGCGGCGCCGTCGTCGGCGGGCTCGGCGCCGGCGCAGAGCACGCCGAGGGCCAGGGCGTGGGAGAGCCAGTGGGCGGGCAGGTCCAGGGCGACCGGGTCGCCGGGGCCGAGGCCCTCGTCCGCCAGCAGGCCGGCCGTCTTGGCCGCCCAGTTCACGGTGACGCGGCCGGAGAGCTCGATGCGCTGGTCCACGGCGCCGTGCTCGCCGGGGGCGCCCGGCTCCTGGACGAGCGCGGGGCGCGGTGAGGAGGCCAGGCGCAGCACGAGGGGGCCGGTGGAGCGGGGCGCGGAGAGGGAGACCATGCACCCAGTCTGGCACCCCGATCCCGCGTCGCGGCGGCCTCCCGGGGTCGGCCCCGGGGCCGAGGTCCGGGGCCCCGGCGGGCCCGTGCTCGGCTTGACGGGACACGAATCACACCGATGTAATGAAGGCCGGGTCAGCGGCCTCTCACAGGGGCCGCACCGGCTTGTCCGGGGCCCGCGCGGACCGGCAGGAGAACGGGATTCCGCGTCAGCCACGTCGAGCCTGGGAAGAGGCGTCTCACATGGACCACACGCAGCGAGTCGAGGACACGCACCGCGCCGAGTCGGCGCAGGCGGCGGCGCCTCGCCCGCGCGGAGTCCCCAGTGACTGGTTCCTGGACCCGGCCGATCCGCTGGCCGGCGCCGACGCCCCCACCCTGGAGGACCAGGCCACCGCCCTGCTCTCCGCCCACGACCTCGAGGACGAGGCCGGCACCCCGTCCGCCACCGTCACCGCCCTCTTCCCGGGCGACGCCGGCCGGCCGGTCGAGGCCGCGCCCGTCGCGGACGACTGGGCCGCGATCCCGGGCCTGGTCACCGAGCCCGTCGAGGGCGAGCTGGCCTGGCAGGTGGACGCGCTGTGCGCCCAGACGGACCCCGAGGCGTTCTTCCCGGAGAAGGGCGGCTCCACGCGGGACGCCAAGCGCGTGTGCGAGGCCTGCGTGGTCAAGGACCAGTGCCTCGAGTACGCCATGGAGAACGACGAGCGCTTCGGCATCTGGGGCGGCCTCTCGGAGCGGGAGCGCCGCCGGCTGCGCCGCGCCCGCGCCTGAGGGACTGCGCCGCGCCCGAGCTTGAACGGCGGGCCTGACCGCCGACGTCGTCGCTCGGCCCCGTCCCCCGCTGCGGCTCAGCCGCGGCCCCACCCCGGGTCCAGCACCTGCGGGTCCACCCCCAGCGCCTCGGCGCAGCGGCTCAGCGCCACCCCGTAGACGGCCCCGTCCAGGTCCTCCGGGTCGGCGGCGTCCCGCAGGGGCCGCTCGAACAGGGTGATCACCACGCCGTCCTGGCCCTGGCGCTCCGCCCGGGCGAACAGGGTCTCCTCGTCCCGCTCGGCGCCAGCGCGCAGCCCGCGCAGCCGCTCGTCCAGCCGGTCCGGGATGCGCTCCACTCGCGCGGTCACGTGCCGCAGCCCGGGGGCCTCCAGCGCCGCCAGCCGGTCCACGGCCTTCTCGACGGCGGTCAGCAGCGCCTCGCCGCGGCCCCGCTCGGAGCGCAGGCCGAAGGGGCGGGGGTGGCGCAGCCCGCGGCCGCGGCGGTCGCGCGGGCGC
>NZ_JANQCJ010000130.1:0-6280 GCF_024723355.1 Micrococcus sp. HG099
AGCGGACCCTCGCCGCCGACGCCCTCGCCGTGCCCGCCGACCCCGGGGCCGGGGGGTCCGCGGGGCCCGTGGAGCTGCCCGGCGGGGTGGAAGTGAGGCGTCGTCACAGCGGGGGCCCAGGCGAGGGGGGTGACGGTGGTCTCGCGGGGCCGGAATCGGCCCTGCGCGGCGGGCGGGGGTGTGCCATGCTTGAGATCGTCCGTCGGGCTGCCCGCCCCTGAGGCCGCCGGCGGAGGACCCATCCCCAGCAGAACCCCCAGGAGCGGCGCCGCATGGACGCACAGGATGTCCAGAACGATCTCACCCACGTCCTCATGAGCCGCGAGGAGGTGCAGGAGACCGTCAAGGACCTGGCGGCGCAGATCGACCGCGACTACGAGGGCAAGGACCTGCTCATCGTCGCCGTCCTCAAGGGCGCGATCATGGTGGTCGCCGACCTCACGCGCGCCCTGCACTCGCACGTGCAGATCGACTTCATGGCCGTCTCCTCGTACGGCTCGGGCACGAAGTCCTCCGGCGTGGTGCGGATCCTCAAGGACCTCGACGCCGACCTCACCGGCCGTGACGTGCTGATCGTCGAGGACATCATCGACTCCGGCCTGACCCTCTCCTGGCTCAAGGCCAACCTGGAGTCCCGCGGCCCGGCGTCCGTGGAGATCTGCACCCTGCTGCGCAAGCCGGACGCCATGAAGGTGGAGATCGACGTCAAGTACGTCGGCCGGGACATCCCCAACGAGTTCGTGGTGGGCTACGGCCTCGACTACGCGGAGAAGTACCGCAACCTGGACTTCGTGGGCACCCTCGCCCCGCACGTCTACAGCTGACGGGCCCCCTCGCCGCGCGTCTGCGGCGGACGGGCCCCCTCGCTCCCGAACTGTCCTGCATCGTGCCGGTATGAGCCGCTGAATCGCGCTCATTCCGGCCGTCTGCAGGACAGCTCGAGCGATTCCGGTCAGATGCAGGAAAGCTCGGGGTGCTCGGGTGATTCCGGCCCGGTGCAGGACAGCTCGGACGCTCGGAAGGCTCGCGCGCACGCCCCCACCCCGCCCCCTCGCGCCCCGCGGCACTGTCCACCGGCGGCGAACGACGGCGGCCTGGTCGCCTCGCGTGTCCGCTCGGCCGGTACGGTGGGGCAGTGACCCCGGGCACGGCGCCCCCGCGCGCCACGGCACCGGGTCGCAGAGGTGTTCCACGGGACGGTCCGTCCGGTGGGGCGAGACCCCACGACGACAGTCCGACCGGGAGAGCAGAGGGACCGTGAAGAAGCTGTTCAACAAGCCCTACATCTGGATCCTGCTGGGCCTGCTGGTGCTCGCCGTCGCGATCCCGCTGGCCACGTCGCAGACGGGCCGCACCATGGTGGACACCAACGTGGGCATGGCCATGCTGCAGGACGACAAGGCGGCGCAGGCCCGCGTGGTGGACGGGGACCAGCGCGTGGACCTCACGTTGCGCGAGCCCTACTCGCAGGACGGCAGGGACCTCGGCAAGGAGGTCTACTTCCACTTCGCCACGGCCCGCGCGTCGGACGTGGTCACCGCCGTGGACGACTCCGCCCTGGACGGCTATACGGACGAGCCGGTGCGCAGCAACTGGCTCCTCTCGCTGCTCGGGTTCATGATCCCGTTCCTGCTCATCGCGCTGCTGTTCTGGTTCCTCCTGTCCCGCATGCAGGGCGGCGGCGGCAAGGTGATGCAGTTCGGCAAGTCCCGCGCGAAGCTCATCAACAAGGACAACCCGGACGTCCTGTTCAAGGACGTGGCGGGCGCGGACGAGGCCGTCGAGGAGCTCCAGGAGATCAAGGAGTTCCTCACCGTCCCGGACCGCTTCCGCGCGGTGGGGGCCAAGATCCCCAAGGGCGTGCTGCTCTACGGCCCGCCCGGCACCGGCAAGACCCTGCTCGCGAAGGCCGTGGCCGGCGAGGCGGGCGTGCCGTTCTACTCGATCTCCGGCTCGGACTTCGTGGAGATGTTCGTGGGCGTGGGCGCCTCGCGCGTGCGCGACCTGTTCGAGCAGGCCAAGTCCAACGCCCCGGCGATCATCTTCGTGGACGAGATCGACGCCGTCGGCCGGCACCGCGGCGCAGGCATCGGCGGCGGCAACGACGAGCGCGAGCAGACCCTGAACCAGATGCTCGTGGAGATGGACGGCTTCGACGCGTCCACGAACGTCATCATGATCGCCGCCACCAACCGCCCGGACGTGCTGGACCCGGCGCTGCTGCGCCCGGGCCGCTTCGACCGGCAGATCCCGGTGGAGGCCCCGGACCTGGAGGGCCGCGCGAAGATCCTCGAGGTGCACGCGCAGGGCAAGCCGATCGCCCTGGACGTGGACCTGCGCTCCCTGGCCAAGCGGACCCCCGGCTACACGGGCGCGGACCTGGCCAACGTGATCAACGAGGCGGCGCTGCTGACGGCCCGCTCGAACAACAACGTGATCGACAACCACGCCCTGGACGAGGCCGTGGACCGCGTGATGGCGGGCCCGCAGAAGCGCACCCGCCTGATGAATGAGCACGAGCGCAAGGTCACCGCGTACCACGAGGGCGGGCACGCGCTCGTGGCGGCGGGCCTGCGCAACTCGGCCCCGGTCACGAAGATCACGATCCTGCCCCGCGGCCGCGCCCTGGGCTACACGATGGTGGTCCCGGAGGACGACAAGTACTCGGTCACCCGCAACGAGCTGCTGGACCAGCTGGCCTACGCCCTGGGCGGGCGCGTGGCCGAGGAGATCGTGTTCAAGGACCCCTCCACGGGCGCCGCGAACGACATCCAGAAGGCCACGGACACGGCCCGGAAGATGGTCACCGAGTACGGCATGTCCGCGAAGGTGGGAGCTGTGAAGCTCGGCGGCGGCAGCTCGGAGCCGTTCGTGGGCGGCGGGGGCGGCGGCTCCTCCCGGGAGTACTCCGAGGAGCTCGCCTACCTCGTGGACGCGGAGGTGCGCGGCCTGCTGGACGGCGCGCACGCCGAGGCCCACTGGGTGCTCACCGAGAACCGGGACGTGCTGGACCGCCTGGCCTACGAGCTGCTCGAGAAGGAGACGCTCACGCAGGAGGCCATCGCGGAGATCTTCCGGGACGTGCGCAAGCGCCCGGAGCGGGACGTGTGGCTCGCCTCGGACGAACGCCTGCCGCAGGACATCCCGCCCGTGCTCTCGCCGTCGGAGCGCCGCTCGCGCCACGAGGGCGGGGAGCAGACCCCGGTGGGCGTGGAGGGCACCACGGTGCCGGTGCACCCGGAGGGCGCGCCGCCGTCGTCGCTGGGCGGGGACGCCCCGACCCCCGGCCTGCCGCCGCACGGCGGCCCGAGCAGCTCGCCGGGCGCCGGCGAGGGACCCACGAACTGAGCGCCGAGGAGGCCGGCATGACGGAGCAGACCCACCATGACGACGCCGCACGCGGCTCGGTGCCCGCGGCGGCGGACGGCAGCGCGGCGGCGCCCACGGCGTCGACGCCCGCGGCGGCCGGGGTGCCCGGGACGTTCGACCCGGACTCGACGGCGATCGACCGGCCCCGCATCGAGGCGGCGGTGCGCGAGATCCTGCTGGCGATCGGCGAGGACCCTGACCGCGAGGGCCTGCAGGACACCCCGAAGCGGGTGGCCAAGGCGTACGCGGAGTTCTTCGCGGGCCTGCACCAGGGCCCGGAGCAGGTCCTGGGCACCACGTTCGACATCGCGCACGAGGAGCTCGTCCTGGTCAAGGACATCCCGTTCTACTCGACGTGCGAGCATCACCTGGTGCCGTTCCACGGCACGGCGCACATCGGCTACATCCCCTCGGCCGAGGGCCGGGTGACGGGCCTGTCCAAGCTGGCCCGGCTGGTGGAGCTGTACGCGCGGCGCCCGCAGGTGCAGGAGCGGCTGACCACGCAGGTGGTGGAGGCGCTCATGGAGCACCTGGCCCCGCGCGGGGCGATCGTGGTGGTGGAGGCCGAGCACATGTGCATGTCCATGCGCGGTGTGCGCAAGCCGGGGGCGAAGACCGTCACCTCGGCGGTGCGCGGCCAGCTGCGGGATCCGTCCACGCGCTCCGAGGCGATGAGCCTCATCATGCACGGCTGAGGACCACCGACGGCGGAGGAGGACACGTGGACGAGAGCATCGACGCGGCGGCGCGGGAGGCGAACCGCGCCCTGCTGGGGAGGCTGCCCGCGGACCGGACCCTGGTCATGGGCATCCTCAATGTCACCCCTGACTCGTTCTCGGACGGCGGGGAGCACGCCACCGTCCGCGCGGCCGTCGAGCACGCCCGGCGCATGGTCGCGGACGGCGCGGACATCGTGGACGTGGGCGGCGAGTCCACGCGTCCTGGCGCCCGGGCGGTGCCGGTGCAGGAGGAGCAGGAGCGCATCCTGCCTGTGGTGGAGGCGCTGCTGGCGGACGGCGTCGTCGTCTCCGTGGACACCATGCACACCGCCACGGCGCGGGCGGCCCTCGAGCTGGGCCCCGTGATCGTCAACGACGTCTCCGGGCTCGTGCACGAGCCGGACATGCCGGCGCTGATCGCCGCGTCGGGCGCGCCGTACATCCTCATGCACAACCGGGGGAACCCGCAGACCATGGATGGGCTGGCCGTCTACGAGGACACCGTCTCGGACGTCGTGTGCGAGCTGCGGGACGTGGCCGGCCGCCTCCTCGCCGCGGGCGTCGAGCCCGCGCAGCTGATCGTGGATCCGGGCCTGGGCTTTGCGAAGGCCGGCGAGCAGAACTGGGAGCTGCTGCGCGGCCTCGAGTGGCTCCGCGCCATGGGCCACCCGGTGCTCATCGCCGCCTCCCGCAAGCGGTTCCTGGGCACCCTGCTGGCGGACGACGACGGCGCCCCGGCCCCGCCCGCCGCGCGCGACGCCGCCACCGCGGCGATCTCCGCCCTCGCCGCCGCCCAGGGCGCGTGGGGCGTGCGCGTGCACGACGTGCGCGCCAGCGCCGACGCCGTCCGCACCGCCGCGGCCTGGGCCGGGGCGCACGCCCCGGGTGAGCCCGTCTCCCAGGACGTGCTGCCGTGAGCGCCCGGGACCGCATCCGCCTGGCCGGGCTGTCCGCCGTCGGGCACCACGGGGTCTTCGACCACGAGCGCCGGGACGGGCAGCCGTTCGTCACGGACGTCGTCCTCCACCTCGACGCCGGCCCCGCCGCGGCCGGCGACGACCTCGCCCGCACCGCCAACTACGCCGAGGTCGCGGACACGGTGGTCCGCCTGGTCACCGGGGAGCCGGTGGACCTGATCGAGACCCTCGCCGACCGGATCGCCCGCGCCGTCCTCGCCGAGCAGCCCGTGGTGGCCGCCGTCGAGGTCACCGTGCACAAGCCGCAGGCGCCCATCCCGCACGACTTCGCGGACGCCGCCGTCACCGTGCACCGCACCCGGGGGGACCTCGCGTGAGCACCGTCGACTGGTCACACCCGGCCGAGGGCCCCGCGCCCGTCCCCGCGCTGGGCGCCCGCCCGGATGCGCCCGTCTCCGCCGTGCTGGCCCTCGGCGCCAACCTGCGCGAGCCCGCCGAGACCCTCGACGCCGCCGTCGCCGCCCTGTCCGCGCTGCCCGGTGTCACCGCGCTGCGCGCCTCCCCGCGCGCCGTCACCGCGCCCGTGGGCGGCCCGCCCGGGCAGCCGGACTACCTGAACCAGGTGCTCACCCTGCGCACCACCCTGTCCGCCTGGGAGCTGCTCGCCGTGGCGCACCGCCTCGAGCAGGAGCACCACCGCCGCCGCGAGGTCCGCTGGGGCGCGCGCACGCTGGACGTGGACGTGATCGCCTACGGGGACCTCGTCATCGACCACCCGGACCTCACGCTGCCGCACCCCCGCGCCGCCGAGCGCGGCTTCGTGCTGCTGCCCTGGCTGTGGCTGGACCCGGACGCCGTGCTCGCGGGCCGGCCGGTGGCCGAGCTGGCCGCGCTCGCCGCGGACGCCCCCGGGGTGCGCCGCGCCGAGCCGGAGCGGCATCGGCTGCTCGCCGGCCGGGACGACGTCGTCCCCGTGCGTCCCCGCGCCGTGCGCGCGCCGGGCCGGGACGCGATCGACGGGTCGGGCCCGTGATCGCGCTGCGCTCGTGGTGGACCGTGGTCGCGGTGGCGGTCGCCGTCCTGCTCGGCTGGCTGGCCGGGCTCGCCGCCCCGTCGCTGGGCTGGGGCGCGCCCGTGGTGGGCCGCAGCGGCCTGATCACCGTGACCGCGGTGTCCGTGCTGTGCCTGGTGCTGGGCTGGCGGGTGCGCCGGGACCGGGAGAAGCCGCCGGCCGCGCGGATGGACCCGATCGCGGCGGCGCGCACCCTGGTGCTC
>NZ_JANQCJ010000131.1:0-6177 GCF_024723355.1 Micrococcus sp. HG099
GCCCTCTACCGCGTGGCGCAGGAGGGCCTGACCAACGCGCGCCGGCACGCGGGCCCACGCGCCGCCGTCGAAGTGCGGCTGCGGACCGAGCCGGAGCGCGTCGAGCTGGAGGTCAGCGACGACGGCCGGGCCCGTCCCGACGCCGAAGCCGGCTCCGAGCGGTCGCCCGGGGGCGCCGGCGGCGCCGTCCCGGCCGGGACCGGGCTGGGGCTGGTCGGCATGGCGGAGCGGATGGCCTCGGTGGGCGGCACCGTGCGGTGCGGCCCGAAGCCCTGCGGCGGCTGGCTCGTGCGCGCGAGCGTGCCCACGCCGCCGGCGCCGGGCGAGGACGCGGCGTGGGATGCGGCGGATGCGCCGCCACCCGCGCCGGACGAGACCGTGCAGCCCGAGACCATGCCGGACCCGACCACGGAGGCGGCCCGATGACCACCCGCGTGCTCCTGGTGGACGACCAGCCGCTGATCCGGCTCGGCTTCGCCGCCATCCTGCAGAGCCAGGACGACATCGAGGTGGTCGGCGAGGCCGGCGACGGCGCCGATTGCCTCGAGCGCGCCGCCGCCTTGGACCCGGACGTGATCTGCATGGACGTGCAGATGCCGCGCATGGACGGCATCGAGGCCACGCGCGCCCTGGCCGAGGCCGGCACACGGGCCGCCGTCCTCATCCTCACCACCTTCGACCGGGACGACTTCCTCTTCGAGACCCTCGAGGCCGGCGCCTCGGGCTTCCTGCTCAAGTCCGCGGAGGCCGAGCACCTCATCGACGCCGTCCGCGTCCTCGGCCGCGGCGACGCCCTCCTCGACCCGCAGGTCACCCGCCGCGTGCTGCGGCGGATGGCCTCCGCCGCGCCGGAGGGGGTGGACGGCCCGGCGGGCGTCGGTCAGCCCCGGGACGACGACGGCGCCGCGCCCGGGCAGGCGGAGGCGAGCGACGCCGTCGGGAAGGCGGGGCTGACCGGCCGCGAGGCGGAGATCCTCACGCTGATGGCGCGCGGGCTCTCCAACGGGGAGATCGCGGGGCAGCTGTTCGTGGGCGAGTCGACCGTGAAGACCCACGTGTCCAACGTGCTGATGAAGCTCGGCGCCAGGGACCGGGTGCACGCGGTGATCTGGGCGTTCGAGCAGGGCGTGGCCGGCTGAGCCCGGGCCCCAGCCCCCAGGAGATTCGGGTGACTTGTCGGGGGTGAAAGCGCCCCGGACCCCCGACAAGTCACCCCAAACGCCAGGTCTCGGCACTCCTCCCCCACGCCCCCTCCCCCTCCGGCCGGGCGGAGCCCCGGATCTCCCCCGCACGGCGGAGGCGCCCCGCCCGGGCCGATTCCTAGGCTGAGGCCATGATCACAGTCAACGAGGTGAGCAAGTCCTTCGGGTCCACCCCCGTGCTGCAGGACCTGACCTTCAGCATCCGTCCGGGTCTGATGACCGGCTTCGTGGGCGGCAACGGGGCCGGCAAGACCACCACTATGCGCATCCTGCTCGGGGTCCTGGACGCCGACGCCGGCCGCATCGAGGTGGACGGCGCCCCCATCACCCGCGACTACCGCGCGGGCATCGGCTACATGCCGGAGGAGCGCGGCCTCTACCCGAAGATGAGCGTGCTGGACCAGCTCGTCTACCTCGGCCGGCTGCACCACATGCGCGGGGCGGACGCGAAGGCCCGCGCCCTCGAGCTGCTCGAGCGGCTGAACCTCGGGGACCGCGCCGGCAGCCGCCTCGAGGAGCTCTCCCTCGGCAACCAGCAGCGCGCGCAGATCGCCGCAGCCCTCGTCCACGACCCCGTGGCCCTCGTCCTCGACGAGCCGTTCTCCGGCCTCGACCCGAACGCCGTGGAGACCACCCTCCAGGTGCTCCGCGAGACCGCGGACACCGGCGTCCCCGTGCTGTTCTCCTCGCACCAGCTGGACCTCGTCGAGCGCCTCTGCGACGAGCTCGTCATCCTCGCCGGCGGCCGCGTCCGCGCCTCCGGCACCCGGGACGAGCTGCTCGCCGCCCACGCCGACCCGGAGTGGGAGCTGCACGCCGACGCCGACACCGGCTGGGTGCGCGGCCTGCCCGGGATCGAGGTCCTCCACTTCGACGGCGGACGCGCCCGCTTCCGCGCCGACACCCCGGAGGCCGCCCAGCGCGTCCTCGCCGACGCCGCCGACCGCGGGCCGGTGCACCGCTTCGGCCCCGTCACCCGCTCCCTGCACGAGATCTTCACGGAGGTCACCCGATGAGCACCGCATCCACGCACCCCACCACCGCCGACCGCCGACCCGGGGGCGCCGCCGTCGCCCCGGGCACCGCCGGGCCGGGCCGACCGGAGCCGCGCCGCACTGAGCCGCGCCGCACCCCGTTCTGGACCGCCGTGGGGACGGTGGCCGCCCGCGAGATGAAGGTGAAGGGCACCTCCAAGCCGTTCATCATCACTACGCTGCTCCTCGTGGCCGCCGCGCTGGCCGCCACCCTGCTCGTGCCCCGCCTGGGCGACCTGTTCGCCGGGGACGGCACGTCGGTGGGCGTCGTCGAGCAGACCGCGCCCGCCGTCGTCGCCCTCGGCGAGGACTACGACGCGCGGACCCTCGGCTCGGCCGAGGAGGCGCGGGCCGCCGTCGAGCGCGGGGACGTGGAGGCCGCCGTGCTGCCCAGCGCCGACGCCCCGGGCGGGCTCGAGGTGCTCGCCATGACGGACGTGCCCACGTCTCTCGTGCAAGCGCTGTCGGTGAGCCCCGCCGTCGAGCTGCTGGACCCGAGCGCGCCGAACCCGATGCTGCGGTACTTCATCGCCTTCGGCTTCGGGCTGGTGTTCTTCATGGCCGCGATCACGTTCGGCCAGCAGATCGCCGTGTCCGTGATCGAGGAGAAGCAGTCGCGGATCGTGGAGATCCTGCTCGCCGCGGTGCCCGCCCGCGCCATGATGGCCGGCAAGGTGCTCGGCAACGCGGCGATGGCGATCCTGCAGGTCGCGCTGATCGCCGGCGCGCTGCTGCTGGGGCTGCAGATCAACGGCGACGTGCTGCCCCTGGACGGGCTCGGCGTGCCGATCCTGTGGTTCGTGCTGATGTTCAGCATTGGCTTCGTGATGATCGCGGCGCTGTACGCGGCGGCGGCGTCCATGGTGTCCCGGCAGGAGGACATCGGCTCCACGTCCATGCCGGTGATGCTGATGATCATGCTCCCGTACTTCGGGGTGACCGTCTTCAACGACAACCCCGACGCCCTGCGGATCATGAGCTTCGTCCCGTTCTCCGCGCCGGTGGCCGTGCCGCTGCGCATCTACCTCGAGCAGGGACAGATGTGGGAGCACGTCCTGGCCCTGGGCATCCTCGTGGTCTCGACCGCCCTGGCCATCTGGCTGGCCGCCGCCATCTACGAGCGCTCCATCCTGCGCACCGGCAAGGCGCTGACCTGGCGTCAGGCGCTGCAGCGCGGCTGAGCCGAGCTGAGCCGACCCCATGGCCCGTGGCGTTTCGGGCGACTTGTCGGGGGTGGAAGGCGCTTCCACCCCCGACAAGTCGCCCCAATCTCCCCGTGGGGAGGGCACCCGGGTGGGCGCATCCCGCACCCGCGGTGGGACGTCCGCCCGGGGCTCGAGGAGGTCGCCCGGGTGCTGCGGCCGGACGGGGCGCTCGTGGTGATCGACAACGACACCGAGCGCGGCGAGTTCGCCGAGCTGCTGGTCCGCAGCGACGCCGCCGCGGACAAGGGGCAGGACACGTACGCCCGCCGGTGGTGGGCCGACGTGGGCGCGGAGACCCGCGAGGTCATGAGCTCGTGGACGTTCCACACGCTCGCCGACCTCGAGGCCGTCCTGCGGCTCGAGTTCCCCGCGGACCTGGCCGAGGAGTGGCTGGCGGCCCACCCCGAGGCGACGTCGCTGACCTACGGGTACCTGCTGCACGTGTGGCGGCCCCGGGGCTGAGCCGCACGCGCCCCGCGCCCGCCACACGCAATGCCCCGCCCCACGCCCCACACCCCGCGCAGATTCGGGTGACTTCTCGGGGGTGTGCGGCCCTTTCACCTCCGACAAGTCACCCGAATCTCTCCAGGGAGGGCAGGGGTCACCCGCTGAGTCCGTACTCCTTGAGCATCTTCCGGGCCTCCTTGGTACCGGCCTTCTGCAGTCGCAGCAGCTGCGCGTAGATGCCGCCGGACTCGGCGAGCTCGGCCGGCGTGCCGACCTCCTGCACCCGCCCGCCGCGCAGCGTGACGATCCGGTCCACGGACGCGATGGTGCTCAGCCGGTGCGCCACGATGAGGCTCGAGCGTCCCACCATCAGCTCCTCCAGCGCCCCCTGCACGAGCCGCTCGGACTTCGTGTCCAGGGCGGAGGTCGCCTCGTCCAGCACGAGGATCGGCGCGTCCTTGAGCACGGCCCGCGCCACCGCGATCCGCTGCTTCTGGCCGCCGGAGAGCCGCAGCCCGCGCTCGCCGATCACCTGCTCGTAGCCGTCGTCGAACGCCTCCACGAACCGGTGCGCGTACGCCGCCTCGGCGGCGGCCCGCACCCGCTCGTCCGAGGCGGCCGGGTCCGCGTAGGCGATGTTCTCGCGCACCGTCCCGGAGAACAGGCTCGGCTCCTGGAACACGGCGGCGATCCGCTCGCGCAGCTCGGCCAGGTCCAGCTCGGCCACGTCCTGCCCGAACACCTCGATCCGCCCGCCCGTGACCGGGTACAGCCCCATGAGCAGGTGCGCGATGGTCGACTTGCCGCCGCCCGACTCGCCTACCAGCGCCACCCGCTGCCCCTGCGGGATCTCGAAGCTCACGCGGTCCAGCACGGGCCGGGACGCGTCCGGGTCGTACGCGAAGCTCACCTCGTCGAAGCGCACGGCGGGCACGACGTCGGCACGCGGCTGAGCGGGCCGGCTCGGCGCCGCGCCGCCCCGGCGGACGTCCGTGCCGCCGTCGTCGTCCGCCCTGGGCTGCCCGGCCGCGACGGTCGCCGCGCCCCGGCCCTGCGGCCCGGCGCCGCCGGCGCGCTCGCGCTCCTCGGCGAGCACCTCGAAGTAGTCCTTGGACCCGGCGACGGCGCGCTGCGCGGAGTCCACGAGGAAGCTCATGGAGAAGATCGGCTGCCGCGCCATGTTCATCAGCTGCAGGAGGATCACCATGTCCCCCACGGAGAACAGGCCCTGCGCGGTGCGCACGAACACGATCAGGTACATGGCCCCGAACACCGCGTTCAGGGCGAGCCGGCGCCACGCGTCCATGCCGTGCCAGAACCGGGACTGCTTCCGGGTGATGCCGACGGTCCGCGTGAACCGCTCCCGGAAGCCGGCCAGCTCGTGGTCCTGCCGGTTGTACGCGCGCACCACGGACATCTGGGAGACCACCTCGGCGAACCGCCCGGAGGCCATGTCCACCTCGATGTTCTTCTCCCCCTCCCAGACCTGCCACTTGGCGGAGGTCTTGGCCGTGAGCCACATGTACACGGGGAACACGATCGCGAGCAGGATCGCCAGCGGCCACCAGTAGAAGGCGGTGATGACGAGCACCGCCGTCGTGGTGATGAGCATGGTGAACGCGTTGTTCGCGAAGAACTGCAGGAACTGCGTGAGCTCGTTGATCGTGCGGTTGAGGCGGTTGGTGACGCGCCCGGTGATGGCGGTGTCGAAGTACCGCTGCGGCAGGTGCAGCAGCTGGTCGAAGTACCGGGTGGAGAGGATGGTGCGCATGCGCGCGGCCATGACGTCGCCCCAGTAGCCGCCCACGCTCACCACGAGGGTGGTGGTCACCTCGACGGCGAGGAACGCCACCGCCAGCCACGTCACCGCGACGACGGCGTCCTCCACCGTCGTCTCCCCCGCGATCGCGGCGACGATGCGGTCCGTGGCCGCGCCGATCAGGAACGGGGTGGCCAGGGTGAGCACGGCGGCCAGCACGGAGCTGACGGCGATGCCCAGGTAGAGGCGGTTGAGCTGGGGGGCGAAGCGCAGGATGCGCAGCAGGGATGTCACCGGTCCAGGCTAGTGGCCGCGGCGGACACCTCGAGCTGTCCTGCACAGGGCCGGAAAGAGGGCTGTTCCGGGCCCCAGAGCGGCCGGATGCAGGACAGCTCGGAGAGGTGGGTCGGCGGATGGGGCGGCAGCCTCAGAACGGCGGGTTCTTCGCGACGGCGGCCAGCACCGCCACCAGCAGCGGGGCCACCTGGTGGCCGGCGGGCGCGGCCGGAGCGGCGGGGTCCATCCAGTGC
>NZ_JANQCJ010000132.1:0-6088 GCF_024723355.1 Micrococcus sp. HG099
GGGCAGGCCCCGCACGCCGTGGCCCTCGCCGCAGAGGTGTGCGGGAGCCCCGGCGCGGACGACGTCCTGGCCACCGGGCGGTTCGTGCTCCTGCACGACCCGTCCCCGGCCGCCCGCTGGCCCGGCGGGTTCCGGGCCGTCACCTGGATCCGCGCCAGCCTCGAGCCGGACGTCGCCCTGGACCAGCTGGCCGGGGCCGTCGCCTGGACGTGGCTCGTGGAAGCCCTCGAGCGCCGCCACGCGGAGCACACCCAGGCCGGGGGCACCGCCACCCGCAGCATCGCCGAGGGGTTCGGCACCCTGGGCACGGCCCCGGATGCGACGGACATCGAGCTGCGCGCCTCCTGGACCCCCGCCCCGCGGGACCTCGGCGCGCACCTGGAGGCGTGGTCGGACATGATCTGCGCGTTCGCCGGGCTGCCCCCCGAGGCCGGCGACGACGCCCCCGGCTCCCCCGGCCCCTGACCCGAGCCGCCCCCGCACCGCGCCGCCGCACGCGGCACCCCGGGCCGAGCACGGCCCGGCCCCCGCAGACCCGTCCCGAACAGGAGCACCATGACCGACGTCCCCGAGCCGGCAGAGCCGGACGCCACCCCGCGGCTGATCGCCGAGCCGGCGGGCGGCGTCCCCCGCGTGACGGACACCCCCGCCGGCCTCGAGGCCTGCGCCGTGGCCCTGGCCGCCGGCACCGGGCCCGTCGCCATCGACGCCGAGCGCGCCTCCGGCATCCGCTACGGCCAACGCGCCATGCTCGTGCAGCTCAAGCGCGAGGGCGCCGGCATCTGGCTCGTGGACCCGGAGGCCCTCGACGGACTGGAGCCCCTCCAGGACGCGCTCTCCGGCGTCGAGTGGATCCTGCACGCCGCCAGCCAGGACCTGCCGTGCCTGGCCGAGCAGGGCCTGCGCCCGGACCGGCTGTTCGACACCGAGCTCGCCGCCCGCGTGGCCGGGCTGCCGCGCGTCGGCCTGGCCGCCGTCCTGGAGTCGATGCTGGGCGTCACCCTGGCCAAGGAGCACTCCGCCGCCGACTGGTCCGTGCGCCCGCTGCCCGAGGCGATGCTCGCCTACGCCGCGCTGGACGTGGAGCTGCTCGTGCCGCTGCGCGCGGCGATGCTGGAGCTGCTCGAGGCCGAGGGCAAGCGCGAGTGGGCCGAGCAGGAGTTCGAGCACGTGCGCACCGCGCCCGCGCCCGGGCCCCGCGCCGACCCGTGGCGGCGCACCTCCGGCTCGCAGACCCTGCGCCGTCCCGTGCAGCGCGCCGTCCTCAAGCGCCTGTGGGAGGCCCGCGAGGACCTGGCCCGCCACCGCGACGTCGCCCCGGGCCGGCTGATCCCGGACCGCTCGCTCATCGCCGCCGCCGAGTCCCAGCCGCGCACCGTCCCGGCCCTGCGCCAGACCTCCGGCTTCCACGGCCGCGCGGCCTCCCGCGAGGCCCCCCGTTGGATCACCGCGATCCGCGCCGGCATCGAGGACGCCGAGCGCGGCGACGCCCCGCCCGCCCAGGTGCGCGGCGGGGACGGCCCGCCCCCGCCCCGGGCGTGGAAGGACCGCGACCCGCTCGCGGACCGCCGCCTGAAGACCGCCAAGGCGCGCGTGGCCCGGCGCGCGGAGCAGCTGGGCCTGCCCACGGAGAACCTGCTCACCCCGGACACCCTGCGCCGGCTCTGCTGGGCGCCGCCGCAGCCGCTGACGCCCGAGGCCGTGGACGCGTTCCTCCTCGAGCGCGGG
Organism: Micrococcus sp. HG099; assembly: GCF_024723355.1. Classification (NCBI taxonomy): domain Bacteria; kingdom Bacillati; phylum Actinomycetota; class Actinomycetes; order Micrococcales; family Micrococcaceae; genus Micrococcus; species Micrococcus sp. HG099. The sequence goes on from NZ_JANQCJ010000132.1 coordinate 1,729, forward strand.
GCCCGGCCCTGGCAGGTGGACCAGGTGGGCGCGGTGGTCACCGTGGCCCTGCTGGACCCGGACCCCGCCGAGGCCTGAGCCGGGGCGGGCGGCGCGCCGACACCGCCGTTGGCCGGGGGCCTACTCCTCGGTAATGTGACCTGCATGACCTTCACCCCCGCTCCCCTGGCGCCGTTCGAGTCCCTGCTCCCCCTCGTCCCGGACGAGGTCCTCACGCACGTGGCCGCCACGGACCACGTCCTGCCCGGCGGCGCCGGCACGCTCGTGCTGCTCACCCTGGACAACGGCCAGGGCCCGCGCCGCCCGGCGACCCTCGGCCCCGCCTCCCTGCTCGAGCTGGGCCGGGCCGTGGACGCCCAGGCCGAGCGCGCCCGCGCCGGCGAGGTCCAGGCGCTCGCCCTCACGGGCGTGGAGGGCACCTTCGCGGCCGGCGCGGACCTGTCCCTGATCGCCGGGATCGAGGACCGCACCGTGGGCCGCGACCTCGCCCGCCTCGGCCACGCCGTCTACGACCGGATCGACGCGTTCCCCGCCCCGACCCTCGCCCTCGTCAACGGCACCGCCCTCGGCGGCGGCCTCGAGCTGGCCCTGGCCGCGGACCACCGGGTGGTCGCCGCGGACGCCCGGGGCTTCGGCCTGCCCGAGGTGCGGCTCGGCCTCATCCCCGGCTGGTCCGGCGTGTGGCGGGTGCCCCACCTGATCGGCCCCGAGGCCGCCGTCGAGGTCGTGCTGAAGAACCCGCTGGACAACAACCGCATGCTGGACGCGCGCACCGCCCACGGGCTCGGCCTGATGGACGAGGTGGCCGAGGGCGACCTCCTGGAGGCCGGGCTGGCGTTCGCCGCGCGGATCGTGGCCGGCGACGACGCGGCGCTCGCCGCCGTGCGCGACCACCGGGACCGGGACGTCTCGGACGCCGCGTGGGACCGCGCCCTGGAGGCGATGGAGGCCCTGCAGGCGGGGCGCCCCGGACGCGACCTGCCCGCGCGTCGTGCCCTGCAGGAGCTGTTCGCCGGTGCCCGCACGCGCACCCGCGAGGAGTCCGCGGAGGCCGAGGCCGAGGCCCTGCACGGGCTGATCGGCAGCGACGAGTTCCGCCGCACCGTCTACGCCTTCCTGGACCTGCTGCAGCGCCGCGCCAAGCGGCCCGTCGGGGATCCCGGCAAGGAGCTCGCGCGCGAGGTGACGAAGGTCGGCGTCGTGGGCGCGGGCCTGATGGCCGGCCAGCTCGCCCTCGTGTTCGCCCAGCACCTGCGGGTGCCCGTGGTGATGACGGACATGGACCAGGAGCGCGTGGACCGCGGCCTGGCCGGCATGCGCGGGCAGGTGGAGAAGATGGTCTCCCGCGGCCGGATCACCGCCGAGCAGGGCGAGGCCCTGGCCGGGCTGATCACCGCGAGCACGGACAAGTCCGTCTACGCGGACGCGGACGTGGTCATCGAGGCCGTGTTCGAGGAGCTCGAGGTCAAGCGGACCGTGTTCCGCGAGCTCGAGCCGATCGTCCGCGAGGACGCCATCCTCATGACGAACACCTCGAGCCTGTCCGTGGCGGCGATGGCCGGGGTCCTCGAGCACCCCGAGCGCCTCGTGGGCTTCCACTTCTTCAACCCCGTGGCGCAGATGCCGCTGATCGAGGTGGTCCGCGTCGCCGAGACCTCGGACGAGGCCGTGGCCACCGCCTTCGAGCTCTCCCGGCGGCTGCGCAAGACCGGCGTGCTGGTGCACGACGCCGCCGCGTTCGTGGTGAACCGGGTGCTGCTGCGCATGATGGGCGAGGTCCAGGCCTCCTTCGACGAGGGCACGGACGCGCACACCGCCGACCACGCCCTCGACCCGCTCGCGCTTCCCATGACCCCGTTCACGCTCCTGGCGATGGTGGGCATCCCCGTGGCCCAGCACGTCTCCGAGTCCCTGCAGGCCGCCTTCGGCGCCGAGCGGTTCCCGGTCTCCGCGAACCTGCAGCGCCTCATCGACGCCGGCAAGACCGCCATCTGGGCCAAGGACGTCCGCCGGGACAAGGTCGAGGAGGAGGCCGCGGGCGCCACGGGCGAGACCATCCCCGCCGGCACCGCCGCCCTGATCGAGCAGGGCTCGTCCCCGCAGACCGCGGAGGAGCTGCGCCGCCGCGTGGAGGACGCCCTGGCCGAGGAGATCGGCCTGCTCCTGGCCGAGGGCGTGGTCGTCGCCCCGGAGGACGTGGACCTGTGCATGATCCTCGGCGCCGGCTGGCCGCTGCACCTGGGCGGGATCACCCCGTACCTGGACGACTGCGGCGCCGCCGAGCGGGTCAACGGCAAGCGCTTCCACGGCTGACGCCCGCCCTGCCGCCGGCCGGTTGTTCCGCCAGCGGGCTGGTCCCGCCGACGGTCATCCTCACAGCGGGCGCTCCCGCCGCGCGCGTTCCCACCGGGCGCGTTTCGGGCGACTTGTCGGAGGTCAGGCCAGTTCGGACCTCCGACAAGTCGCCCGAAACGCGTGGGTACGGGCCTCAGGGGCGGGGGCGCGGCGTCCCGACGGCGGCCGGCTCAGGCGGTGCCCGACGTCGCCGCCGCCTCGGGCCAGGTGAGGGCCGGGACGAGGGCGAGCCAGAGGGGCTCGAGCTCGAAGCCGAGCGTCCGGTTCATGGCCAGCGAGCCGGCGTTCGCCCCGGCTCCCCCGGTCCCCCACGTGCGCGCGCCGGCCTCGCGGTGCGTCTCGAGGACGGAGAGGGCCTTCACGGCCGCAGCGAGGCCTCGCCGTCGTCCGGTCGGGTGCACGGCGGTGCGGTCGACGTCCCAGCGATCGTCGAGCCGGTCCAGCAGGGTGAACCCTGCGAGCACCCCGTCCCGGAACGCGCCGTAGCCGCGATGCCCCGGGAGGGTCAGGCGGACGGCCAGGTCCTCGGGCAACGGGGAATGGGATGAGGCGGCCGTGGCCGGATAGTCCGCAGCCGTCTCACCATCCAGGCGACGCACCTGTCCCACGTCGTCGGGCGTAAGGCGGCGGACCTGGAATCCGGCCGCCCGCACGGCCGCAACGCGCCGCTCGTACGGGGCGAGGTCGGCATCGTCGGCCAGGTGCAGCCGGGCACCCCAGGAGGTGGAGGCCGGGGTCCAGCCGGCGTCCTGGAGGCGGATGGCCTCGGCATCGTCCTCGCGCACGACGCGCGGGTCGACGTCGGCCCGCGGCAGCGGCGTGATCAGCGCCACGGGCACGGGCCCGCCGTACACGTGCGGGAACAGGGGCGAGTGCGGGTCGCCCGGCACGCCGCGCTCACGGCGCACGGTCAGCCCCGCCGCCTCGAGGGCCGCCTCGTCCATCGCCAGCACGACGGCGTCCGGCCGGTCCGCGTAGACGGCCGGGCCCACGATCCCGACCTGCGCGGCGTCCTCCGAGGCGTGCAGGAAGCCGACGCGATCGACCGTGGCCCCGCGCGTCGAGACGGTGTAGTGCCCGGCGGCCCGGGCGGCGGCCCAGTCCTCCGGGAGGGCGATGTGCAGGATCATGCCCCGAATCTAGGCCACGGCCCGCCCGACCCCCACGTCAGGCGTTTCGGGCGACTTGTCGGGGGTCGGGCGCCCGAACACCTCCGACAAGTCGCCCGAAACGCGAGACGTCAGGACGCGTGGTCATACGAGGGGCATCCCCGAGAAGGTGACCACGTGCTCGTCCAGCCCCTCGGTCGCCTGGGCGCGCCCGGCCACGGGCGTCGACGCCGTGCCGCCGCCCCAGTCCGAGGCGACCACCGCGCCGTCGCGCACCAGGTGGGCGCCCAGCGGGGCCCCGTCCGCCACCACGGTCACCGACACGTCGCCGTCCCCGGCGTCCCCCGGGCGCAACTCGGCCCGCGGCATCCGCAGGCCGCCCTGCAGCGGCGAGGACTCCTCCAGCCGCGCGGCGACGACGACGGGCCCGTCCGCCGCGGCGACGGCCAGCAGCAGGTACTCGGCATAGGAGGGCAGCACGTCCGCGTCGAGGCCGGCGCGCTCACGGTCGATCCGCACCCGCTGCGCACCGGCGGAGTCCTCGTGCGAGGTCCAGTCCCAGCTCGTCCCGTCCGCGGTGAAGCTCACCTGGCTCTGGGCAAGGTAGCGCTCCGGCAGCTCGGGGCGGGCACGCCGCTGCGCGGGCGTCGGCGCGAAGCCCATGCGCGTCGTGAGCAGCGTCCCGTCCAGGACGCGGTGCAGGAACCCGACGTGCTCGCCGTCGAGGGTCACGGCCTCCCAGCGCTCGAAGGGGGTGAGGTCGAGGGACGGGCGGACGGGGGCCGGATCGGTCACGGCAGCGCTCCTAGGGGTTGGTGGAGGCCCGGGGCGTCGTGCGCTCCGGGCGTGGCGGGATGCTCCCTCCGATCCTCGCACCCGCGCGCCCGGGTCGCACC
>NZ_JANQCJ010000133.1:0-6042 GCF_024723355.1 Micrococcus sp. HG099
GGCGGGTGCCGGCGCCGGCGGCGGCGATCACGAGGGCGGTGGGCATGCGGCCATCCTAGGGAGGGTCCCGTTTCCCACACGAAAGTACGCGGGAAGGCTCCCGTCTCCCGCACGAAAGCGTGGGGGCGGGGAGCGCCGGGCACGGCAGAGGGCCCGCGTCCACGACGCGGGCCCTCTCCTCTGCTGCGGTGCTCCTCCGTCTGGGTGCTCGGCCCGGGCGGCGGCTCGGCGGGGTCTCAGCCCTCGAGCACCTGGTCCAGCATGCCCTCGGCCTCCTCCTCGGTGACCTTCTTGGCCAGTGCGAGCTCGGAGACGAGCACCTGGCGCGCCTTGGACAGCATCCGCTTCTCGCCGGCGGACAGGCCGCGGTCCTGGTCGCGGCGCCACAGGTCGCGCACGACCTCGGCGACCTTCTTCACGTCGCCGCTGGCCAGCTTCTCCAGGTTCGCCTTGTAGCGGCGGGACCAGTTGGTGGGCTCCTCCACCTGCTCGGCCTGAAGGACCTCGACGACCTCCTCGAGGCCCTCGGAGTCCACGACGTCACGCACGCCGACCAGGTCGACGTTCTCCGCGGGGACCTCGATGGTCAGGTCGCCCTGCGCCACCTTCAGCTTGAGGTACATCTTCTCCTCCCCCTTGATGGTGCGCATCTTGATCTCCTCGATCCGCGCAGCACCGTGGTGGGGGTAGACGACGGTCTCTCCGACCTCAAAAACCATGTTGTTGTGCCCCTTTCAGACGTCTCATTCTATCATGCGCCCACGTCACGCTGCGAGTGCCGTCGTGCCGCGAGCCCCGGGATGTGATAATGCGCGGAGCCGTGACACGCGGCGTCTTCCGTGCACGGATGCGGTAGCCTGACCTCGCAGGCCCCCTGCCTCGGGGTCCTGACGTCACCGCACCTGAGGAGACCTCTGTGAAGAACGCATCCCGGCCCGCCCGGCGCCACCTCGCCGCAGGTGCGCTGGCCGCCGTCGCCCTGCTGGGCGCCACCGGCTGCTCCGCCGTGAGCCCCATCGCCACCGCCATCGAGTACGACGCGTCGGACGGCATCAACGGCGAGGAGAAGGACTTCCTCAGCTACCGCAACCTCGCCCTGGTCGGCGCCGGCGACTCGGGTCCGGCCCGCCTGATCGGCACCCTCGAGAACCTCTCGGACCAGACCCAGACCTACACCTTCCAGGCCGAGGACGGCGGCTCCGCCACCGTCCAGGTCCCCGCCGGCGAGACCTTCAAGCTCGAGGATGACGCCAACCAGACCGTCCTGGAGCGCCAGGACGCCTGGGTGGGCGAGCTCCTGCCCGTCACCGTATCCGGCAACGGCGGCCAGACCGAGCTCGAGGTCCCGCTGCTCGGCGCCACCCAGGAGCACTACCGCGACCTGCTCCCGGAGGGCGTGAGCCCCTCGGACGAGGAGCTCGACTCCCACCTCGACGAGGAGACGCACCACTACGGCGTGGAGCACTGACCCCTCCCGCACCCCGCACGCCACGGCCCCGGCCCCTCCGCCAGGAGGAGCCGGGGCCGTCGTCGTCCCGGAGGCGCCGCGGGGCTCAGGCCTCGAACTTGTAGCCCAGGCCGCGCACCGTCACCAGGTGCCGCGGGCTCGAGGGGTCCGGCTCGATCTTGGAGCGCAGCCGCTTCACGTGCACGTCGAGGGTCTTCGTGTCCCCCACGTAGTCCGACCCCCAGACGCGGTCGATCAGCTGCCCGCGGGTCAGCACCCGGCCGGCGTTGCGCAGCAGCATCTCGAGCAGCTCGAACTCCTTGAGGGGCAGCGAGACCTGCTCCCCGTCCACGGAGACCACGTGGCGCTCCACGTCCATCCGCACCGGGCCGGCGCCCAGGGTGGCGGAGGCCAGCTCCTCCGGCTCCCCCTGCCGGCGCAGCACCGCCCGCACCCGGGCCACGAGCTCCCGCGAGGAGTACGGCTTGGTCACGTAGTCGTCCGCGCCGAGCTCGAGGCCCACGACCTTGTCGATCTCGGAGTCCTTGGCGGTGAGCATGATGACCGGCACGTTGGAGCGCTGGCGCACCTGGCGACAGACCTCGGTGCCGGACATGCCCGGCAGCATCAGGTCCAGGAGGATCAGGTCCGCGCCGTCGCGCTCGAAGACGCCGAGCGCCTCGTTGCCGTCGGCGGCCACGGCCACCTCGAAGCCCTCCTTCTCCAGGAGGTAGGACAGGGGATCGCTGAACGACTCCTCGTCCTCCACGATCAGAATGCGGCTCATGCGCTGGACTCCTTCCGGGGCGGGGACGCGGCGGACGCGGTCACGCGGTGACCGCGCCGCTCGGTGACGTGGGAGGCGGCCGGGGGGCCGTCGACGGCGGCGCCGTCGTCCTCCCATTCGGGCAGGCGGATGGTGAAGGTCGAACCGCGCCCCGGCTGGGACCACAGGCTGACCTCCCCGCCGTGGTTGATCACGACGTGCTTGACGATGCTCAGGCCCAGCCCCGTGCCGCCCGTCTGGCGGGACCGGGCGGAGTCCACCCGGTAGAAGCGCTCGAACACGCGCTCCTGCTCCTCCGGGGAGATGCCGATCCCCTGGTCCGTGACGGTGACCTGGGCCAGCCCGTCCGCGGAGCTCAGGCCGATGCCCACCGTGGTGCCCTCCGGCGAGTACCGCACGGCGTTGTCCACGAGGTTGCGCACCGCGGTCATCAGCTGATCCGCGTCCCCGTGCACGACTGCGTCCACGCGCCCGCCGACGCGCAACGAGATGCCGCGGTCCTCGGCGGTGAGGCGCAGCCGGTCCACGGCGTCGGCCACCACGGCGTTGAGGTCCACGGCCCGCCCGTCCTGGACGACGTCCTTGGCCTGCAGGCGGGAGAACTCGATGATGTCCTGCACGAGGGCCGTGAGCCGGCGGGACTCGATGCCCAGCCGGGAGGCGAAGCGGCGGACGGCCTCCTCATCCTCCGCGGCGTCCCCGATGGCCTCCGCCAGCAGGGAGATGGCCCCCACGGGGGTCTTCAGCTCGTGGGAGACGTTGACCACGAAGTCGTGGCGCATGGCCTCGGTGCGGGTCACGTCCGTGCGGTCGTCCGCGAGGATCAGGATGTACTCCTCGTCCAGGGGCGCCACGCGCAGCTCCACCACGAGGCTGGACTGGCCGAGCGGGCCGCGGGGCAGCTCCAGGCGGCGCTCCACGATCACGCCCTCGGCGCGCACGGAGCGAGTGAGGTCCTTGACCTGCTGCTGCACGAGGGAGTGGCCGCGCACGAGGCCGAGGGCGTAGGCGGAGGGGTTGGCGCGCACGACGCCGTCGACGTCGTCCACCACGGCGTAGGCCCGGCCCACCACCGCGAGCACCTCCGCCGCCCCGGGGGCGAGCGTGGGCTCGCCCACCGCCAGGTCGACCGTGCGCGAGCGCTCGGACGCCCGGAAGGCCAGCATGGAGGCCACTCCGATGAACAGTCCGACCGCGCCGCAGAGCAGGCCGATGATGACGGGATCCACGGCACCAGACTAGCCTCTGGGGGCCCGGCGACGGTCGGTCGGAACCCGGCCAGACGGCGGTCTCCCGGCGTTCATGGACCGTTCACCTGCCCCTGCCAGCATGGACCGTTCGCCCCGTGGGGAACGGGGGCGGCGGCACACGGACGCCGCCGCGGAGAGGAGACCATGCGCGAGCTCTACCGCGCCGACCTCGAGCGCCTGGGACGGGACCTGACCGAGATCGCCCGCCTCGTGCATCGGGCCATGATCGACGCCCAGGAGGCGCTCGAGTCCGCCGACGTCCACGGCGCCGAGCGCGTCATCTCCGAGGACGCCCGGATCGACCGCCTGCAGGAGTCCCTGGACGAGCAGGCCGTGCGGATCCTGGCGCTCCAGGCGCCCGTCGCCACGGACCTGCGCACCGTCGTCGCGACCCTGCGCATGAGCTCCTCACTGGAGCGGATGGGCGACCTCGCCCGCCACGTGGCGCAGCTGACCCGCCTGCGCTACCCCGAGCACGTGATCCCCGCCCCCGTGCGCCCCGTGTTCACCGCCATGTGCGACGCCGCCGTGGACGTGGCCGAGGAGACCGTGCTGCTGCTCGAGACCCAGGACCTCGCCCACGCGGACCGCATCCACGCCGTGAACGAGGACGTGAACGCCCTGCACGCCTCCGTGTTCCGCTTCATCGCCGCCTCCGACTGGACGGCGACGCCGGCCACCACCACCGACGTCACCCTCGCCTCGCGCTACCTCGAGCGGTTCACGGACCACGGCCTCTCCGTGGCCGCCAAGGTCCGCTACCTGGTCACGGGCGAGTGGGCGTACCACCGCGGCTCGGAGGCCTCCGGGCCCTGACCCGCCGCGGCCCGCGCCGGGCCGCCGCCCAGCAGACGCACGACGGGCCGGGACGCCTCCCGCAGGAGGGTCCCGGCCCGTCGTGTCCGCCGGATCAGCGGCGGGGCCTCAGGCGCGCGTCAGTGCGCGGAGCCCTGGGCGGCCACCGCGGCGGCGCCGGCGGCGGCGGCCTCCGGGTCCAGGTAGCGGCCGTTCGCCGTAATCGGCTTGAGGTCCTCGTCCAGCTCGTAGACGAGCGGGATGCCGGTGGGGATGTTCAGGCCCGCGATGTCCTCGTCCGAGATGCCGTCCAGGTGCTTGACCAGGGCGCGCAGCGAGTTGCCGTGGGCGGCCACCAGCACGGTCTTGCCGGCCTTGAGGTCCGGCACGATCTCGGCCTCCCAGTAGGGGATCAGGCGGTCGATGACGTTCTTGAGGGCCTCCGTGCGGGGCGCGTCCTCGCCCAGCTCGGCGTAGCGCTCGTCGCCGCTCTGCGAGAACTCGGAGGAGTCGTCCAGGGCGGGCGGCGGGGTGTCGAAGGAACGGCGCCAGACCATGAACTGCTCCTCGCCGAACTCCTCCTTCACCTGGGCCTTGTCCTTGCCCTGGAGGGCGCCGTAGTGGCGCTCGTTCAGGCGCCAGTCGCGCTTGACCGGGATCCACTGGCGGTCCGCCGTCTCGAGGGCCAGGTTCGCCGTGGTGATCGCGCGCTTGAGCAGCGAGGTGTGGAGCACGTCCGGGTGGATGCCCTCCGCCTTCATCAGCTCGCCGCCGCGGGCGGCCTCGGCGCGCCCCTTCTCGGTGAGCGGGACGTCCACCCAGCCGGTGAACAGGTTCTTCTCGTTCCAATCGCTCTGACCGTGCCGCAGCAGGACCAGCGTGTACGTGGTGTTCGCCATGTCACCATCCTAGGCCGCGCGGGGGGGCGCGGGCCCGTGCGGGACGACGCGCGACGCCGGGCCCCTCCCGGCCCCTGTCCTAGGCTGGCCCCCATGGTGGAGAAGGCCCGGCGGCTGAGGGCGAGCACGACGCCCGGCCGGGTCCGGGGCCCGCAGGGCCACGTCACCCGCGGCACCACCGCGGCCCAGCGGATGCGCCGCGTGGACCGCTGGCTCACCGACGTCCACGGCGCCCTGCTGCGCCGCACGGACCGGCCCCTGGCCGTGGACCTGGGCTTCGGGGCGGAGCCGGTGACCGCCGTCGAGATGTTCACCCGGCTGCGGGCGGTGAACCCCGCCCTGGAGCTGACGGGACTGGAGATCGACCCGGCGCGCGTGGCCCGCGCGCGCGAGCGGGCCGGCGGCGTGCCGGGCCTGAGCTGGGCGGTGGGCGGCTTCGAGCTGCCGGTGCCCCGGCCGCCCACGGTGGTGCGCGCATTCAACGTGCTGCGCCAGTACCGGGAGGAGGACGTGCCCGCGGTGTGGGCGCTGCTGTGCGCCGGGCTGGCCGAGGACGGGGTGCTCGTGGAGGGCACCTGCTCCGAGGACGGGCGGCGGGCGGCGTGGGTGGACCTGCGCCGGGACGGGCCCGCCAGCCTGACGCTCGCCCTGCGGCTGGGCTCCTTCGAGCGCCCCTCGGACGTGGCCGCCCGCCTGCCCAAGGCGCTCATCCACCGGCACGTGCCGGGCGAGCCCGTGCACCGCCTCCTCGCCGAGGCCGACGCCGCGTGGGCCGCGCACGCCCCACTGGCGGCCTACGGCACGCGGCAGCGGTGGCTGGCGAGCGTCGCCGCGCTGCGGCAGGCCGGCTGGCCCGTGCTGGGC
>NZ_JANQCJ010000134.1:0-6018 GCF_024723355.1 Micrococcus sp. HG099
GCTCCCGCCAGTCCGGGGCGGCCGCGAGGCGGGCCTTGTCCGCGCGGGCGGCGAGCGCGGCGGCGTCCACGGGGACGTTGGAGTCGATCACCACGAGGCCGCGCGGACGGACGAGCCCCTCGGCGAGGGCGCGCAGCGCGATGACCCCGCCGGTGCTGTGGCCGATCAGCAGGCCGGGCCCGGCCCCGTCCCCGGCGCGGGCGGCCCAGTCCCGGGCGGCGGTGAGGATCCAGTCGTGGTCCGCCCCGGCCGCAGACTCTCCGGCGTCTCCGGTAGGCGCGGGTGCCGCCGGCGCGGCATCCCCATGGCCGATCAGGGCCGGGGACGCGGCCGCGGCGCCCTCCGTGCTCCCGCGGCCGAGCGCATCCAGGAGCGGGGCGAGGTGCCCGGGCCGGCCGCCGATGCCGTGCAGGACGCGGATCATCGGCTCAGGCTCGTCCGGGAGTCGCCCGTCGCCTGGATCGGCACGGACAGGGGCAGCATGCCGGCGAACGGTCCGGCCGCGGCCAACAGGTCCACCTCGGCGTCCAGGCGGACCGTCACGGTGGCGCCGTCGTCCGCCACCCCGGCCGCCATGCCGCCGAGGCCGGGCACAGACGAGGCGGCGTCCACGGCGTCCAGGTGGGCCACGGCGGAGGCGGCCACCGCGCCGTCGTCGAGCACCACGCCGGGGTCCTCGCCCAGGCGGAACCCGAGCTCCTCGGCGCCGGCGAGGGCGGCCCCGTCGGCGAGGGACTGCAGGCGGCGGTGCTGCAGCTGCACGGTGGTGGCCGCGAGCATGACGAGCATCAGCCCGATGAGCAGGGCGCAGAGCCCGACGGTCAGGACGGTGGTCTGGCCGTCGTCGCGGCGAAGGGCGGACAGGGCGCGCATCAGAACCTGGGCACCGCCTGCCGGGCGTCGGAACCCACGGTCACCGGGGCGAGGGACCAGTCGGCCGGGGTGAGCGGGATCGGCACCTCGACGTCGACGCGGGCCTGCACCACCTCCCCCGGGTCCAGGCTCACACAGTCGCCCGCACTGCATCCCAGGTCCAGCTCATACGTGCCGTAGTCGATCCCGAAGTCCGCCAGAGTCAGGCGCACGGCGGCGTGCGCCTGCGCCGCCGACCGGCCCTCGGTGCCCGAGACGACCACCTTCGCGGCCTGGTCCGCCGCGGCCACGGAGGCGAACGCGGCCGCCTGCACCTGCGAGACGTAGATCATCAGGTAGACCACCGGGATCAGGAGCACGAGGGTGAGGCCGAGGAACTCGACGGTGGCCGAGCCGCGCTCGTCCCGCACGTCAGAGGCGATGGGCATGGCCGCTCACCTCCACGGGGATCGGGCCGGGCAGGAACCCCAGGCCCGGCAGGGAGCTGGAGATCGTCACCCGCAGCACGGGGACTCCGTCCTGGCTCGTGGGCTCCGCGACGATGCGGGCCCCGGACTGGCCGGGCACGCCCGCGGCCAGCAGCTCGCGGGCCCGCTGCACGCCGTCCTCCGGGACCCGGTCCGCGAGCGCCCCGTACCGGGCGCCGGCGGAGGCCGCGTCGATCATCACGTTGCGGGTGTGGATCACGAGGCCGGCCTGGAGCAGGGCGGCGAACAGCAGGACGACCAGGGTCATCACCATGGTGGACTCGGCCACAGCGGCGCCCCGGTCGTCCCGCCAGCGCGGCCGCCGGCGGCGGGGCGCCGCGGCCGCCGCACCGCTGCCCGCTGTCACGCTCACTCCCCCTGGGTCACCTGCGAGATGGCCTGGTCGAACAGGTCGGTCAGGGCCGGCAGGGCGAGGGTCAGCAGGGCGGCCACGAGCACGGCGGACATGAGGGTGATCATCACCCAGCCGGGGACGTCGCCGCGGTCGTCGCGGACGTCGTCGTGCAGGAGCCCGCGCAGGGCGGTCAGGATCGAGATGACGTGGTGATGGAGCATGGTCCCCTCCTCGGGTGGACGGCCGCCCGTGCGGCCGCGTGGATGGTGTCGGTGGTGGGTGGACGGGTGGACTATTCGGTTGTGGGTCTTCAGAACCCCATGCGCATCAGCGAGATGCCGGGGAAGACGGCGAAGATCACCGTCAGCGGGAGGATGCCGAACACGAGGGGCACCATCATCTGGATCTCCTTGCGCCCGGCGGCCTCCATGAGCTCGCGGCGGCCCATCTCCCGGACGTCCTGCGCCTGGGCGCGCAGCACGTCCGCCAGGGGCGTGCCGCGGTCGAGGGCGATGAGGATGCCGCCGATGAACCGCTCCACGGGGGCCAGCTGGACTCGGCGCCCCATGGACTTCAGCGCCGCGGACAGCGAGGACCCGGCGCGCATCTCCGCCAGGGTGGCGCGGAACTCCCCCGCGAGCTCCCCGCGGGCGGTGGTGGCGATGCGCTCGAGGGCCCCGGCCGCGCTCTCCCCGGCCCCCACGGAGAGGGCGAACAGCTCCGCGACGGAGGGGAACTCGGTGAGGATGGCGGCCCGGCGCCGCTGGACGCGCAGGGACAGGAGCTGATCCCGCAGCAGGTACCCCGCCATGCCGCCGACGATGACGAAGCCGACGCCCGTGACCACCGGGATGCGCCCGGCGAGGGCGAGGGCCACCGAGAAGGCGGTGGCGATCCCGGCTCCCGCGGCGGCGCTGAGCACCTGCTGGGCGCGGAAGTCCGCCGCGGACACGGTCATCCCCGCGGCGGCGAGCTTGCGCTCGAGCGTCTCCCCGGCGGGCGAGAGCCGGTGCAGCCAGCCGACGCCGGCGCGCAGGACGGGGTCCAGGATCCGTCCCCAGGCACCCCAGGGCGAGGCGCCCGCCTCCTCGTCCTCGAGGAGGCGCGAGGCCGGGGTGTGGTGCCGCAGCTGCGGCTCGACCCGCTGCTCGAGGGTGGGGCGCCAGCCCAGGGGCTGCGCCACGGCGATCAGCAGCAGGCCGGCGCCGAGGGTGAGGCCCAGCAGGGCGGCCCAGAGCAGGGAGGCGCTCATGCGAACACCCTCTTCTCCTCGGGCAGCGCGCCGATGCGCAGCATGACGCGGTAGCAGACCACGGAGGCGACCAGACCGCCCAGCAGCACCGCGCCGCCCGCCGCCGACTGGTAGGCGGCGACCGCGCTGGGCTGGGTGCCCAGCAGGAGCAGCACGATCCAGGGGGCGCACACGGCGAGCCGGGCGGCGTTCACCGTCCAGGACTGGCGCGCCTCCAGCTCGGCGCGGGTACGGGCGTCCTGGCGGAGGAACTCGGAGAGGGTCTGCAGGAGGCGTCCGATGTCGGCGCCGCCGACCTCGCGGGTCAGGCGCAGCGAGACCACGAGCCGGTCGGCGACCGGGTCGGCCATCCGCGCCTTGAGCCGGTCGAGGGCGTCCACGAAGCGGGCGCCGGAGCGGTAGTCGCGGGCGAACTGCCGGAACGGCTCCCGCAGGCCCTCCGGCCCGGACTCGCCGAGCTGGATCAGCGCCTCCGGCAGGGTGAGGCCCGCGCGGATGGCGGAGCGGGCGTGGTCGACGGCGTCCGGCCAGAGCTCGCGCAGCGCGGTGGTGCGCCGGCGGGCCTGCCAGGACAGCAGCAGCCACGGCACGGACGCCCCGAACAGCGCGAAGCACGCCGCGATGGTCCAGGTACGCGTGACGGCGAGGATCAGCAGGCCGGCCACCATGCCGCCGACCGCCATGGCGGACACCACGCCGGCGGGGCTGAGCCGGCTGATGCCGGACTGGGCGATCAGCACGCGGAGGCGGGAGTCCTGGCGGGCCGACTCCGGCCGGCGCACCGGCGGGGACCACAGGGACCACCACAGCAGGAACAGGCCAGTGCCGAGGAGCAGGCCGAGCAGCACCGCCATCAGCGCAGCCCCACGAGCTCGTGGACGTCCACGCCGCGGCGGGCGAATGCGTCGAACTCCAGGCTGGCCGCCTCGTTGAGGCACAGGTCGCCCGCGGAGTCACGCTGGAAGAGGGTGGAGGTCTCGATCACGCCGTCCTCCACGCGCGCGCCCACCGTGAGGATCTCCCGCACGCGGCGACGTCCGTCCCGATCCCGCTCGCAGTGCACGACGACGTCGATGCACGTGGCCACCGTGGGCACCACGAAGCTGCGGGAGATGTTCTCCCCCGCCAGCAGCGGCAGCGTGCACAGCTTGGTCAGGGCGTCGGCCGCGGAGTTCGCGTGGATCGTGCACATGCCGGCCAGGCCGGAGTTCAGCGCGACGAGCATGTCCAGTGCCTCGGCCTCGCGCACCTCGCCGACGATCAGGCGGTCCGGGCGCATCCGCAGGGCCTCCTTGACGAGCCGGCGCAGCGGGATCTCCCCGTGGCCCTCCAGGTTGGGCTGGCGGCACTGGAGGCCGACGACGTCGCGCACCGGGATCTGCAGCTCGAAGATCTCCTCCACGGTGATCACGCGCTCGCGCGCCCCGATGGAGGAGGCCAGGCAGTTGAGCAGGGTGGTCTTGCCGGCCTGGGTGGCCCCGCTGACGAGGACGTTCATGCCCACGTCCACCGCGGCGTCGAGGAAGCGCGCCGCCGTCGGAGTGAGGGAGCCGGACCGGACGAGGTCCTCCAGCCGCCGCGCGCGGGAGATGAACTTGCGGATGTTCACGGCCCAGTGGCGACGCGTGATGTCCGGGATGGCCACGTGCAGGCGGGAGCCGTCCGGCAGGGCGGCGTCCACGAACGGCATGGACAGGTCCAGGCGCCGACCCGAGGACTTGAGCATGACCTCGACGAGGTCGTGCACCTCCTCCTCGGTCAGCACGATGCCCGTCAGCTCGGACCGGCCGGCCCGCGCGCAGTACACGGCGTCCGGCGCGTTGAGCCAGATCTCCTCCACCGAGGGGTCGTCCATCAGGCGCTGGAGGGGCCCGAGGCCGGCGATCCGGTCGAACAGGTCCTGGCGCGCGGCCGCGGGGTCCTCGAGGTCCGGCAGCGCGCTGACCTCCGCGCGAGACTCGTAGTCCGCCGCCGCGTCCTGGATCAGGGCGATGACGCGGGCGTGCTCGCGCTGCGGGTCGATCCCCTGCCGCCGGACGACCTCGCGGATCTCGTCCTCGAGAATGCGTACCGCATCCATGCGTTCCTCCTGTGCCCGTTCTCGGCGCCATCCCCAGCGCCTCACACGTCCTGCCCAGGAAGATACCCGCTCTCGAATCCCCACGTGAGCCGGGACACCCCGCCTGTGGACAACCATGACGCGCGGGGTCGTGCGACCTCGTCGTCCACAGGCCTCCGCCGAGGGGCCGCCGCGCATGGCAAGGTGCCCGCAGACGGGCCACAGGCGCCCGGACGAGGACGCACCGGGAAGGGGTCGGCGATGGGGTGGACCGTGCGGATCCTGGGCGGGCGAACGCCCGAGACGTGGCGCGTGAGCCCGCTCCCGCGGGACCCCACGCTGCGGGACCGCGCCGTCCGCGAACGCGCCCCGGGCCGGTCGCTGCGGGCCGTGGCCTCCGGTCCCGGGTCGGTGACGTACGCGCCCCGGGGCGCGGCCGGGCCCGCCCAGGGGCCGGAGCTGAGCGTGGTGACGGAGCGCGGGCCCGACGGCGGCCGGCTGGGCCCGTTGACCGGCGGCGGGGTGAGCGTCGGCCGGGGGCGGGCGCGGCTGCTGCTCGACGACCCGGCCGCCCCGTCCCGCCCGACGCGCCTGCGGCTGGCGGCCGCCGGGCTGCACGTCGAGGGCGCCGCCGAGGGCGCGCCCCGGCTCTGGGACGGACGGCGCCCGTACCGGATCGGGCGCACCACGCTGGGTCTGGTGCGCGGTCCGCAGCCGCCCCTGCCGCCGCCGAGCGTCCCGGCGCCGCCCTGTGTCGACCTCGGGTCGCCGCCGGCCGGCCAGTCCCTGGCGATCCCGCTGCTCACGGCGGCGGCTCCCCTCGTGATCGGGGTGGCCCTGGTGCTCGTGATGCGCAACCCGATCTTCCTGCTGTTCGGCCTCCTCTCGGTGGCCGTCGCCCTGACCATGCTCGGGCTCCAGCGGCGCGCCCGAACCCGGCACGCGGCCCTGCTCGCCGAGCGCGCCGCCGCCGTCACGGCGCACCGCGCGTCGGCCGCCCTCTCCCCCGGCG
>NZ_JANQCJ010000135.1:0-5876 GCF_024723355.1 Micrococcus sp. HG099
AAGTGCGTCGGCAGCGTCAGATGTGTATAGGTGACAGCCGTGGTCGTGCGGGCGTCCGCCGGACGCGGGCCGCTCAGTCGCGCGTGAGCTTGCGGTGCGTCACGCGGTGCGGGCGGGCGACCTCCGGGCCGAGGCGCTCGACCTTGTTGGCCTCGTAGGACTCGAAGTTGCCCTCGTACCAGTACCAGTTCGCGGGGTCCTCGGCGGTGCCCTCGTAGGCGAGCATGTGGGTGGCCACGCGGTCCAGGAACCAGCGGTCGTGCGAGACGACCACGGCGCAGCCCGGGAACTCGAGCAGCGCGTTCTCGAGGGAGGTGAGGGTCTCCACGTCCAGGTCGTTGGTGGGCTCGTCGAGAAGGAGCAGGTTGCCGCCCTCCTTGAGGGTCAGCGCCAGGTTCAGGCGGTTGCGCTCACCGCCGGAGAGCACGCCGGCCTTCTTCTGCTGGTCCGGGCCCTTGAAGCCGAACGCGGACACGTAGGCGCGCGAGGGCATCTCGACCTGGCCGACCTTGATGTAGTCCAGGCCGTCGGAGACGACCTCCCACAGCGACTTCTCGGGGTCGATGTTCGCGCGGGACTGGTCCACGTACGAGATCTTCACGGTCTCGCCGATCTTCAGCTCGCCGCCGTCGAGGGGCTCGAGGCCGACGATCGTCTTGAACAGGGTGGTCTTGCCGACGCCGTTCGGGCCGATCACGCCGACGATGCCGTTGCGGGGCAGGGAGAAGGACAGGCCGTCGATGAGGACGCGGTCCCCGAAGCCCTTCTTCAGGTCCTTGGCCTCGATCACGACGGTGCCCAGGCGCGGGCCCGGCGGGATCTGGATCTCCTCGAAGTCCAGCTTGCGGGTCTTCTCGGCCTCGGCCGCCATCTCCTCGTAGCGGGCCAGGCGGGCCTTGGACTTCGCCTGACGGCCCTTGGTGTTGGAGCGGACCCAGTCGAGCTCCTCGGCCAGGCGCTTGGCGAGCTTGGCGTCCTTCTTGCCCTGCACCTCGAGGCGGGCGCGCTTGGTCTCCAGGTAGGTGGAGTAGTTGCCCTCGTACGGATAGAGGCGGCCGCGGTCGACCTCCGCGATCCACTCCGCGACGTGGTCGAGGAAGTACCGGTCGTGGGTGACGGCGATGACGGCGCCCGGGTAGGAGGCCAGGTGCTGCTCGAGCCACAGCACGGACTCGGCGTCCAGGTGGTTGGTGGGCTCGTCGAGCAGGAGGAGGTCGGGCTTCTCCAACAGCAGCTTGCACAGCGCGACGCGGCGCTTCTCGCCGCCGGAGAGGTTGGTGACCGGCTCGTCGCCCGGGGGCGTGCGCAGCGCGTCCATCGCCTGCTCCAGCTGGGAGTCGATGTCCCATGCGTCCGCGGCGTCGATGGCGGTCTGCAGCTCGCCCATCTCCTCCATCAGCGCGTCGAAGTCGGCGTCCGGGCTGGCCATCTCCTCGGAGATCTGGTTGTACCGCTGGATCTTGCCGTAGATCTCGCCGACGCCCTCCTGGACGTTCTCGAGCACGGTCTTGGACTCGTCCAGCTTGGGCTCCTGCATGAGGATGCCCACCGTGTACTCGGGCGAGAGACGCGCCTCGCCGTTCGAGGGCTCGTCGAGCCCGGCCATGATCTTGAGGATCGTCGACTTGCCGGCGCCGTTGGGGCCGACCATGCCGATCTTCGCCCCGGGGTAGAACGACATGGTGACGTCGTCCAGGATCAGTTTGTCGCCCACCTTCTTGCGGGCCTTGACCATCGTGTAGATGAATTCCGCCATGCGCCCCAGGCTAGTCGGTGGCCGCGGGATTCCTCTCATCGGGCCGATCCCGCGGCCCCCGACGCGCCCGCCCCCTCCAGCCGGGCCCGTTCGGGTTGCTCCCCGGCGGGCCGTTCGGGCCGCTCAGGCGGCGCCGGCCGCCGCCGGCTCGCGGACGCCGTGGGCGTCGTCGTCCGCCTCGTCCGCCTCGTCTCCCTCCTCCGACGACGACGGCGGCGGCGTGGCCGGCGCGTCGCCCCCGCGCAGCGCCGGGGGCAGCTCGGTGACGTACCCGTCCCCGGTGCCGGCGGCGGTCCCGTCGGCCTCCGCGGCGCCTGCCGAGGCGACGGCCCCGGCCTGACCCTGCCCGTCCTGCTCGTCGGCGCCCTCCGGGCGCGCGGCCGCGGCGCGCTGGCTGCGCTGGAAGGCCGCCGAGCCGAAGGCCAGGTCGAGCCCCACGGCGTCGGCCACCACGTCCACGGTCGTGCCGGAGCGCTCCTCGGTGGACCAGTCCCGCACCCTCAGCCGCCCGGTGACGATCACGGGGTTGCCCTTGCGCACGGACTGGGCGGTGTTGGAGCCGAGCGGGCCGAAGGCGGACACGCTGTACCAGTTGGTGTGGGCGTCCACCCAGGCGCCTGCCTCCCGGTCGAAGCGGCGCTCGGTGGTGGCCAGGCGGAAGCCGGCCACGGTGGCACCGGACGCGGTGGTCCGGGTGACGGGGTCCGTGGCCACGAAGCCGCGCACGGTGATGATGTCCTGCATGGTGTGCCTCCTGGGCTGCGCCCCGGGCCGTGCCGGGGTGGTGGTCGGCGCATCGGCTGATCCGCCACCGCCAGGGAACCCCGGGACGGGGCGAGGCCGGCGGGCCGGGACAGGATCTGGGGACGGCGGGGCATGCCCGGCGCCCTGTGCAGGAGCGGCCGCCCGTCGCGACCACCGCGACGGCTAGACTGGCACGGCCCAGCCCCAGTAGCTCAGCCGGACAGAGCAGCGGCCTTCTAATCCGCCGGTCGGGGGTTCGAATCCCTCCTGGGGCACCGAGAAGGGGCGGAGCCCTCCGCGCACGCCCGACGTCCGCCGCGCCCGAAGGAGACCGCCCTGGACCGCCTGCGCTCCTGGCTCCACGCCCCGCGACCCGCCGTCCCCGAGGTCCGCGTGACCCGCCGCGAGGGCCTCCACCTGGGAATCCTCCTCGCGCTCGCCTCGGCCCTGGCGATCGTCCACTCGTTCCTGCGGTACGGGATCTACGAGGCCAAGGGCTACGACCTGGGCATCTTCGACCAGGTGGTGCGCCAGTACGCGCTGTTCAACGCGCCGCTGAGCTCCGTCAAGGGCGTGGAGTTCCACATCCTCGGGGACCACTTCCACCCGATCCTGGCCCTACTGGCGCCCTTCTACTGGATCTGGCCGGACCCGCGCATGCTCGGCATCGTGATGGCCCTCGCCCTCGCGGCGGCCGCCGTGCCCGTCTACCTCTTCGCCCGACGCCGCACCGGCCACGCCGTCTCCCTCGTCGCCGTGGCGGCGCTGATGATCTCCTGGCCGTTCCAGGCGATGGTGAACTGGGACTTCCACGAGGTCACCCTGGGCGTGCCGATCATGGCGTGGCTCGTCTGGGCCCTGGACGGACAGCGGCCCTGGCTCGCCACGGTCCTGGCCGCCGCGCTGCTCACCGTCCGCGAGGACATGGGCGTCACCCTGATCGCCGTCGCGCTGGTCATGGCCCTGCGGCGCTTCTGGCCGCAGGCCGCCCTCGTCGCCGTCCTCGGCGTGCTCGGCTACTGGTTCGCCACCTCCGTGGTGATCCCCCACTACTCCCCCACGGGCGACTTCGGCTACTGGCAGTTCCAGGCCCTCGGCCCGGACATGGGCTCCTCCATCCTGACCATCCTCACGCGGCCGTGGGAGGCCGCCGCGGCGCTGGTCGACCACCCGCTCAAGGCGGCGCTGTGGCTGCTGCACCTCGTGCCGCTGCTGTTCCTGCCCCTGCTCAGCCCGCTCACCCTGATGGCGTTGCCCATCCTGCTCTCCCGGCTCTGGAACGACCGCCTCAACGTCTGGGCGCCCGTGTACCAGTACGACGCGATCCTCGCCCCCCTCCTCCTCATGGCCGCGCTCGAGGGCGCCGTGCGCCTCTCGGACCTCCTCGCCCGACGACGGCGGCCCCGTCCCGCCGGGACCGGTGCCGGCTCCCACGCCTCGCCGCCGAAGCGCCGGCTGCCGGCCGTCGTCGCCTCGACGGCGCTGGCGACGGGGCTGGTCGGGACCGCGTTCTTCCCGCAGGTGTTCCCGTACCACCGCACCCTCACCGGGGACATGACCATGACCCAGCACGCCCGGGACCTGGACCACGCGGTCTCCCTCATCCCGGACGGGGTGTGCGTGGAGGCCGCGGACAACGCGGTGCCGCACCTGACCGCCCGCACCCACGTGGGCCTGCACGGGGACATCGGCGACGAGCTGGCCACCTGGATGATCGTGGACACCTCGGTCGCCGAGCTCGGCGGCTGGGATCCGCTCACCCCGGACCAGGCCCTGGACCGGGCCGAGCGGCTCGGCTTCGAGACGGTGTGGGAGCGCGGCGACGTCGTCGTGCTGCGCCACCCGGACCGCGCCGTCTCCCCCACCTGCACGCAGTACCTCCAGCACCGCTGACGCGGGCGGCTCACGAGCCCGACGTCGACCCCTCCGCGGGCTGCAGGCCGCGGCCGGCCGGGGGCAGCAGCAGCCGGTCCGGGGCGCCCGCGTAGACGCCGGCGTGCGGGTCCTCCGCGACGCCCGGGGCGATCGTCGGGGCGCCCTGGGCGAGTGCCGTGCGGCGCACCGGGTCGCGCGAGGGGTCGAGGATGTCCTTGACCACGGTGACCATGAGCCACACGAGCGCCACGATGTGCGCGACGATCCCCGAGGCGTACCAGGCGGTGATCCACCAGGCCCCGTCCGCGAAGGCCCCGCCCGAGGTGATGCGCGCGGACTCCATCCACACGCCGCCCCAGTGGTACACCTCCACGGCCTGCCAGATCCAGAACGCTCGCCACCGCGGGGTCGCCAGGACCACCAGGGGGATCAGCCACATCACGAACTGCGGGGAGTACACCTTCCCCCAGAGCAGGAACGAGGCCACGATCAGGAAGCACAGCTGAGCCATGCGCGGCCGGTGCCGGGCGGAGAGCCCCAGCCAGGCGATGCCCGCGCAGCACAGGGCGAACAGGCCGTTCTGCAGAGTGGAGAACGTCTCCCCGGACCAGCCGGTCCAGGTCAGGGAGAGCCAGGTCGAGGAGAACGAGACGGCCCGGTCCCCGGAGAACGTGTAGAAGCGGGACCACTGGTCGAAGGCCGTCAGCATGAACGGCACGTTCACCGCGAGCCACGCGGCCACGCCGGCCGCCAGGGACGTGATCAGCCCACGCCAGCGGCCCGTGCGCAGGGCCAGCACCAGGATCGCGCCGAAGAAGAACAACGGGTAGAGCTTCAGGGCGGTGCCCAGCCCGATCAGCAGGCCCGCGAGCGTGGGACGGTGCGCCGTCCACGCCCACAGGGCCAGCGCCGCCAGCATGACCGCCCACAGGTCCCAGTTGAGCATCGAGGTGAGGATGATCCCCGGCGCCAGGGCCACCAGCAGCGCGTCCCGGGAGCGGCCGCGGGCGGTGTACGCGGTGGCGATCACGAGGACCACCCAGCACAGCACCACGCCGAGGGCGTTGACGTCGAAGTACGTCACGGTGCGCTCGTGCAGGTCTCCGGAGTCCGGCACCAGCCACATGGTCACGCCGGCGACGACGGCCAGCAGCGCCGGGTACTCCATCCACTGCTCGGGCGGCAGGGGCGTGTAGAAGGGGAAGTGGCCGTCCGAGAGCCCGCGCGTGGGGAACAGCTGCGCGAAGTCCGAGTAGCACATGTGCACGTGAACGCCCGGGGCGGCCCACCCGTTCACGCGGCACCACTGCTTGGTCAGCAGGCCGACGACGGCGGCCACGGCGGTGAGCCCCACGAGGATCCCGATCCAGCGGGGCCCGGGGCGCAGGGCGGCGGGGCTCGCCGGCGCGGCGGCGGAGCCGGTCCGGGTGTCGGCGGGGCGGCGGGGCTGCGAGGTCACGGTCTCTCCTGGGCGAGCGGGGCGGCGGCGTCGGTCGGGGGC
>NZ_JANQCJ010000136.1:0-5804 GCF_024723355.1 Micrococcus sp. HG099
TGCGCGATCGCCGTCAGCTCCAGCCCCTCCCAGTCCCCGCCGTGCAGCTCCATGAGCTGCTCGTCCAGGGCCAGGTCGGCCGCGCCCACGCGCGCCTCGAGGAGGATCTCGGCGGTGCGGCGGGCCCCCGCCCGCCGGCGGGGGACGGCCCCCCCCGCCGCGCCCTGCGGCTGCGCGACGCCCCGGTGCGCCGGCTCACCCGCGCGGACGCCGCGCCCGTGGCCGTCACCCTGGCGACGGCGCTGCTCGTCCTCGCGCCGCTGGCGACCCTGCTGCTGCGCTCCTTCCACTCGAGCGAGGGCTGGGGGCTGCGCAACTACCGCCTGCTCGCCTCGAGCCCCGGGGCAGGGTTCTCCGGCGGCGTCACCCCGGCGCAGGCCCTCGAGCACTCGCTGCGGATCGCGCTGGACGCCACGCTGCTGACCCTGCTGATCGGCGTCCCGCTGGCGCTGCTGCTCACCCGGCCCGTGCGCTCGGCCGCGGGGCGGCGGGCCCAGCGCGGCCTCGACGGCGCCCTGCTGCTGCCGCTGGGCGTCTCCGCGGTGACGGTGGGCTTCGGGTTCGTGGTGTCCCTGCGGGCGGAGGCGCCGGCGCTGGCCGCCTCGGGCGCCCTCGTGCCCATCGCGCAGGCGGTGGTGGCGCTGCCGCTCGTGGTGCGCTCCCTGGTGCCGGTGCTCGGCGCCGTGGACCCGCGGCTGCGCGAGGCCGCCCGCACCCTGGGCGCCGGCCCGCTGCGGGTGCTGGCCACCGTGGACGGCCCGTTCCTCCTGCGCGGGCTGGGGGTGGCCGCCGGGTTCGCGTTCGCGGTGTCCCTGGGCGAGTTCGGCGCCACCAGCTTCCTCTCCAGCCCCGACTACCAGACCCTGCCCCTGCTGATCGTGAAGCTCCTCGGCCGGCCCGGGGCGGACAACTACGGCATGGCGCTCGCGGCGGCCACGGTGCTCGCCGTGCTCAGCGCCGGCACCATGATGGCCTGCGAACGGCTGGGCCCGCGGGCCGCGGCCTCACGAGGAGGGATCTGATGGCACGCACCACGAGGACGTCCCGGGGCGCGACCCCGGACCCGGCACCCCGGGGCCACGACGACGGCAGGGCCGGCCGCGACCCCGCCGGCCTGCGCCTGCGCGCGCTGAGCGTGGCCTACCCGGACGGCACCACGCCCGTGCGCGGACTGGACCTGGAGCTGGCCCCCGGGGAGATCGTGGCCCTCGTGGGCGCCTCGGGCTCCGGCAAGTCCACGGTGCTGCGCGGGATCGCGGGCCTGGAGGACGTGGTGGGCGGCGTCGTCGAGATCGACGGCGAGGACGTGGCCGCGGTGCCCACGCACCGGCGCGGCGTGGGGATGGTGTTCCAGGACGGGCAGCTGTTCCCCCACCGCAGCGTGGCCCGCAACGTGGCCTACGGGCTCGAGGCCGCCGGGTGGCCGCGCGAGCGGCGCCGGGCGCGGGTGGCCGAGCTCCTCGAGCTCGTGGACCTGGCGGAGCTGGCCGAGCGGCCCGTGCAGTCGCTCTCCGGCGGCCAGGCCCAGCGCGTGGCGCTGGCCCGCTCCCTCGCCCCGCGGCCCCGCGTGCTGCTGCTGGACGAGCCGCTGTCCGCGCTCGACGCCGACCTGCGGGCCCGCCTGGCCGTGCAGATTCGCGAGGTGCTGCGGGCGGCGGGGGTGACCGCCGTCGTCGTGACCCACGACCTCGCCGAGGCCGCCGTGATGGCCGACCGCACCGTGCGCCTGGGCGCGGGCGGGCGCCTGGCAGGGCCGGGCGAGGGCGAGCCTGGCGAGGGCGCGGGGCCGGGGCCGGACGGCGACGCGCGGTAGCCTCGAGCGCATGAGCTCACCACCCCGCGCCGGCTCCTCCCGCGGCCGCCTCAGCGCGACGGACGTGGTGGACGCCGCCGTCGGGATCCTGCAGGACTTCGGCATGGGCGACCTGTCCATGCGGCGCGTGGCCTCGGTGCTCGGCGTGCAGGCCTCCGCCCTGTACTGGCACGTCCCGGACAAGCAGACCCTGCTGGCGCGCGTGGCGGACCGGATCGTCGCCGAGGCCGAGGAGGCCGTGCGGCACCGCGGGATCGCCGACCTCGCCGGCCGCGCCGAGGTCGCGGAGGCCGCCCTGCTGCGCCACCGCGACGGCGCCGACGTGGTCCTCTCCGCGCTCGCCCTCGGGCTCGGCGGACTCGGCCTGCACGCCCTGCTCACCGAGGCGGCGCCCACCCCGGAGGAGGGCGAGCGGGCCCTGGCCCTGCTGCTCGGCGGCGTCTCCCTGCGCCAGCAGCGGGCCCAGGCCGAGGCCCTCGGCGTGCGCGTGGGCCCGGACGTGCAGCGCCACCGCACGGATCCGCTGTGAGCCCGGTTCGTGGTCGCACAGGCGGACAGACCTGCCTGCCCGACGCAGGTGTCGGTATGGTCGACCATTAAATCGACCCGGGCAGACCGCATTCCCTTTGCGGAGGAATGCGCCTCCCGGCAGGACCAGCAAGGCCGCCCCGGACCCGGCTGACACCTCCGGCGCGGTCCCCCCCGACCACCAGCCGATGCCTATGGGAGCCAGGATCAACCACCCGCGGACGGCCGTCGACCGCTCGCTGCACCACGACGTCGCCGCCGGCCACCCCGCGGCGCTCGTCGACGTGGGCTGGGAGTTCCGTGGACCCGGCGCCAAGGCCGCCGAGCGACACGCGCCGCTGCGCGTCGTCCGCGCCCGCCGCCCCCGGGGCATCCCCTACGACCGGCCCGCCGTCGACCTCACCGACCGCCGCCCCGCCGCCCCGCGGCCCGCCCCGCCCCGCACCCGCGTCCGCCCCGACGGGGTGCGCGTGGTGGCCGGCCCGCTGGCCATGCTGCCCGGCGTGGACCACGGCCCGGCCCTGCGCATGGATCTGCACCCGGTGCCCGGCGGCATCGTCTACGTGGCCCGGGACCTCGTGCTGCGCGAGCTCGGCGACGACGTCCGCGGCCACGTGCACGCGGGCATGGTGGGCACCGCCCAGCTCCACGCCTTCTGGTCCACGGTGACCGTGGACCTGCCCCCGGACCGGCCCGTGATCGTCCGCCTGCGCTCGGACCGGGACGCCGAGCTGCTGTCCCTGCTGGAGGTCCTCGCCCCCATGGAGATGCGGGTGGTGTCCTACCGGCTGGACGAGTCCCCCGTGGGCACCCAGCGCTCCAGCTACCTGCTGCCGGACGTGGACCCCGAGATCGTGGCCCGCACCGAGTCCCCCCGCGTCCCCCTGGAGGCCATCGAGGCCACGCAGGAGGAGGAGGACGCCCTGCGCCGCTCCTCGGGCGTGTTCCTCTCCCGCCGCCGCACCGACCGCTTTCTGCGGCGTACCCTCCCGACCGTCACGCACAGCCTCTCGTTCTCCGACGAGGCGGACGTGGCGGACGTCTACGTGGACGGCTCCGTGCTGCGCGGCTCCCGGATCGGCGGCGCCGCCGCCGTGGGCGGGCCCAGCATGTGGGCCGTCCAGGCCGTCAACGGGGCCACCACCCCCCTCGAGGTGGAGCTCGAGGCCCTCGTGCTCGGCCACGTGGTCAGCGCCTGGGCCGGCGTCCCCGGCGAGCGCGTGACCATCCACTCCGACTCGCGCGCCGCCCTCGCGCTGCTCAACGCCGCCCGCCGCGAGCGGCTGACCCTCGGCGGCGCCCGCGGCGAGCGCGTCCGCCGCACCCTGCGGCGCCTGCTGGCCGCCGTCGACCTCGCCCAGGCCGCGGACGTCCGCGTGGAGACCACCTGGGTCAAGGGGCACGTGGGCGTGCAGGGCAACGAGCTGGCCGACGACCTGGCCCGCGCCGCGGCCCGCCACGCCGGCGTGGGCACCTCCGAGGAGGACCTGCGCCGCCGCCTGGACCGGCTGATCGACCTGCACGAGGAGGCCGAGGCCGAGGCCGGGCAGACGCCTGCCCGGGCCGAGGCGGCCGAGGTCCACCGGCCGATGCTGCCCAGGCGGTCACCAGGCCCTAGGCTGTGACCTTGTGGAAGCGATCACAGCGGCGGTCTCCGCCTTCAACGACAAGTACTGGTACGTGGTCATGGCGCTGCTGTTCACGGCGGGCGTGTGGTTCACGATCCGTACCGTGGGCGTGCAGGTGCGCATGCTCCCGGAGATGCTCCGCTCGGTGACGGCGGGCTCGCAGAATGGCTTCGAGAACGACGGCGTCAGCCCGTTCCGCGCCTTCACCATCTCGGCCGCCTCCCGCGTGGGCACCGGCAACGTGGCCGGCGTGGCCATCGCGATCGTGATCGGCGGACCCGGCGCGGTGTTCTGGATGTGGATGCTGGCCCTGATCGGCGGCGCCACCGCGTTCGTCGAGTCCACCCTGGCCCAGCTCTACAAGCAGAAGGGCGACGACGGCTACTACGGCGGCCCCGCCTACTACATCCGCGACGGGCTGCGCTCGAAGTGGCTGGCGGCCGTGTTCGCCGTCGCCATCACGGTGACCTACGGCTTCGTGTTCAACGCGGTGCAGTCCAACTCCATCTCCGAGTCCGTGCAGGCCAACTGGGGCTTCTCCACCACCACCGCGTGGATCGTGGGCGTCGCCCTGGCCGTGATCACCGGCCTCGTGATCTTCGGCGGCGTGCGCCGCCTCTCCGCCGTGACCAACGTGGTCGTGCCCGTGATGGCCGTCTTCTACATCGTGCTGGCACTGATCGTGATGGCCGTGAACATCACCGAGATCCCCGGCATGATCGCCCTGATCGTGGGCCACGCGCTCGGCTTCGAGGAGGTGGCGGGCGCCGCCGTCGGCATGGCGATGATCATGCAGGGCGTGCGCCGCGGCATGTTCTCCAACGAGGCCGGCATGGGCTCGGCCCCGAACGCCGCCGCCACCGCGGCCGTCTCCCACCCCGCCAAGCAGGGCTTCGTGCAGTCCCTGGGCGTGTACTTCGACACCCTGATCGTCTGCTCGGCCACCGCGTTCATCATCCTGCTGTCCAACCCGGCCTACGGCGACGGCGAGGCCCTGGGCATGGCCGTCACGCAGGGCGCCCTGCAGCAGGCCGTGGGCCAGTGGGCTGGCCCCGCGCTGACCGTGATCATCTTCTTCCTGGCCTGGTCCTCCGTGCTGGGCAACACCTACTACGGCGAGGCCAACATCCGGTTCCTGGCCGGCCGCTACGCCGCCCCCGCCATCACGGTGTTCCGCGTGCTCGTGCTGCTGTGCGTGATCGGCGGCGCGCTCGGCTCCGTGGTGCTGGTGTGGAACCTTGCGGACACGTTCTCCGCGCTCATGGCCACCATCAACCTTGTGGCGATCATCCCGCTGGGCGGCCTGGCCGTGAAGCTGCTCCGGGACTACGAGCGCAAGCTCAAGGCCGGCGAGGACCCCGGCTTCCACGTCTCCGACCTGCCCGAGGCCCGCAACGTGGCGCTGTGGCAGGACACGCCGGAGACCGCGCCGCTGCAGAAGTGAGCCGACGCCGCCGGGCGCGACGCCGGCCGGTCCGGGAGCCCCGGGCCGGTGCGGGGGTCGTCCCGGCGGCGTCCGTCTCAGCGGCGTCCGTCCCAGCGGCGCCCGTCCCAGCGGCGTCGAACCCTGGACGGATCAGGGGGGCGCGGGCCTACGTTGGCTCTCACCCGACCGGCCGTGCACCGCGGCCGGCCCGACGTACGAGGAGGACACCATGGGCATCCTGTCCGGCATCACCCGTGCACTCGGCGGCAGCCGACGCCGCCCCACCATCGGCGCGAGCACCTACGGCCGACGTCGCTCCAGCGGTGCCGGCGGCGCCCTGCTCGGCACGCTCGGCGGCCTCGCGCTGCGCGAGCTCTCCCGCCGCAGCTCCGGCGGCACCGCGCGGGGC
>NZ_JANQCJ010000137.1:0-5650 GCF_024723355.1 Micrococcus sp. HG099
GGGTTGACATGGTCGCAGCGGATGGTCTAAGATGGAGAAGTTGCTCCAGAGCGAAACGGCCCGCGGAGCGGGTCGCTGAAGCTGGAAGCGCCTGTTGTTTGAGAACTCAATAGTGTGCCAAGTTTGTTGATGCCAATTGTTTTAACACATATTGGTTGATCATCGCTCACCACCCCCGTGGTGTGGTGATGGTCTGCCGGGTATTGAATTGATGTCATGGTGGTTATTTCCGGCTGCTGTGATGTTGTTCTGTAATTTTTTTACGGAGAGTTTGATCCTGGCTCAGGATGAACGCTGGCGGCGTGCTTAACACATGCAAGTCGAACGATGAAGCCCAGCTTGCTGGGTGGATTAGTGGCGAACGGGTGAGTAACACGTGAGTAACCTGCCCTTGACTCTGGGATAAGCCCGGGAAACTGGGTCTAATACCGGATAGGAACGTCCACCGCATGGTGGTTGTTGGAAAGATTTATCGGTCATGGATGGACTCGCGGCCTATCAGCTTGTTGGTGAGGTAATGGCTCACCAAGGCGACGACGGGTAGCCGGCCTGAGAGGGTGACCGGCCACACTGGGACTGAGACACGGCCCAGACTCCTACGGGAGGCAGCAGTGGGGAATATTGCACAATGGGCGAAAGCCTGATGCAGCGACGCCGCGTGAGGGATGACGGCCTTCGGGTTGTAAACCTCTTTCAGTAGGGAAGAAGCGAAAGTGACGGTACCTGCAGAAGAAGCACCGGCTAACTACGTGCCAGCAGCCGCGGTAATACGTAGGGTGCGAGCGTTATCCGGAATTATTGGGCGTAAAGAGCTCGTAGGCGGTTTGTCGCGTCTGTCGTGAAAGTCCGGGGCTTAACCCCGGATCTGCGGTGGGTACGGGCAGACTAGAGTGCAGTAGGGGAGACTGGAATTCCTGGTGTAGCGGTGGAATGCGCAGATATCAGGAGGAACACCGATGGCGAAGGCAGGTCTCTGGGCTGTAACTGACGCTGAGGAGCGAAAGCATGGGGAGCGAACAGGATTAGATACCCTGGTAGTCCATGCCGTAAACGTTGGGCACTAGGTGTGGGGACCATTCCACGGTTTCCGCGCCGCAGCTAACGCATTAAGTGCCCCGCCTGGGGAGTACGGCCGCAAGGCTAAAACTCAAAGGAATTGACGGGGGCCCGCACAAGCGGCGGAGCATGCGGATTAATTCGATGCAACGCGAAGAACCTTACCAAGGCTTGACATGTTCTCGATCGCCGTAGAGATACGGTTTCCCCTTTGGGGCGGGATCACAGGTGGTGCATGGTTGTCGTCAGCTCGTGTCGTGAGATGTTGGGTTAAGTCCCGCAACGAGCGCAACCCTCGTTCCATGTTGCCAGCACGTAATGGTGGGGACTCATGGGAGACTGCCGGGGTCAACTCGGAGGAAGGTGGGGACGACGTCAAATCATCATGCCCCTTATGTCTTGGGCTTCACGCATGCTACAATGGCCGGTACAATGGGTTGCGATACTGTGAGGTGGAGCTAATCCCAAAAAGCCGGTCTCAGTTCGGATTGGGGTCTGCAACTCGACCCCATGAAGTCGGAGTCGCTAGTAATCGCAGATCAGCAACGCTGCGGTGAATACGTTCCCGGGCCTTGTACACACCGCCCGTCAAGTCACGAAAGTCGGTAACACCCGAAGCCGGTGGCCTAACCCTTGTGGGGGGAGCCGTCGAAGGTGGGACCAGCGATTGGGACTAAGTCGTAACAAGGTAGCCGTACCGGAAGGTGCGGCTGGATCACCTCCTTTCTAAGGAGCATTAAGTGCCCGTTGCATCACCGAGTGTGTGATGGCGGGTTGCTCATGGGTGGAACATCGATGAATGGTGCCAGTGGTGGCGCCGGCAGTGCTCGAGTACGCCGAACCTCTTTGGGGGTTGGGTTGGAATGGGTGGTGTTGGTGGCTGCGAGCTGGTGTTGGCACACTGTTGGGTCCTGGAACAGCAGGCGCCCTGCCCGTGGGGGTGGGGTTGTTGTTTCTGGTCTCCGCGCCTTGTGAAGCTGCACCTTGTGGGTGGGTGGATGGGGTGTGGGTTGTTGTTTGAGAACTGCATAGTGGACGCGAGCATCTTATTTTTATTGTTGCTGCATCGTTGATCGCACTGTTCCCCCTGGGGTGGTGTGTGAGGTGTGGTGACGCCGAGAATGACATCTTAGTTATATTTTTGCTCATTTGAGGACTTTCATTGTGTGTGGAAGTTTCTAAGGGCGCATGGTGGATGCCTTGGCAACAGGAGCCGAAGAAGGACGTGGGAATCTGCGATAAGCCTGGTGGAGTCGATAACCGGACGTTGAGACCAGGATTTCCGAATGGGGAAACCCCGCACGACGTGTCGTGTGACCACCGGTTGAACACATAGACCGGTTGGAGGGAACGTGGGGAAGTGAAACATCTCAGTACCCACAGGAAGAGAAAACAAAAGTGATTCCGTTAGTAGTGGCGAGCGAACGCGGATGGGGCTAAACCGTATGTGTGTGATACCCGGCAGGGGTTGCATGTGCGGTGTTGTGGGCCCCTCCTTGTCATGTCTGCCGGCATGGCGCAGTGAGGTGCGGGCATATAGACGAACCAGTGTGGATGCTGGACCGTAGAGGGTGAGAGTCCCGTAGTCGAAATGTGTTCCGCCGCTGTTGGAGGGTCGCCCGAGTAGCACGGGGCCCGAGGAATCCCGTGTGAATCTGCCAGGACCACCTGGTAAGCCTGAATACTACCTGTTGACCGATAGCGGATCAGTACCGTGAGGGAATGGTGAAAAGTACCCCGGGAGGGGAGTGAAATAGTACCTGAAACCATGTGCCTACAAACCGTTGGAGCCTCCTTGTTGGGGTGACAGCGTGCCTTTTGAAGAATGAGCCTGCGAGTTAGTGATACGTGGCGAGGTTAACCCGTGTGGGGAAGCCGTAGCGAAAGCGAGTCTGAATAGGGCGATTGAGTCGCGTGTCCTAGACCCGAAGCGGAGTGATCTACCCATGGCCAGGTTGAAGCGCGTGTAAGAGCGCGTGGAGGACCGAACCCACTTCAGTTGAAAATGGAGGGGATGAGCTGTGGGTAGGGGTGAAAGGCCAATCAAACTCCGTGATAGCTGGTTCTCCCCGAAATGCATTTAGGTGCAGCGTCACGTGTTTCTTCCCGGAGGTAGAGCTACTGGATGGACGATGGGCCCTACAAGGTTACTGACTTCAGCCAAACTCCGAATGCCGGGAAGTGAGAGCGTGGCAGTGAGACTGTGGGGGATAAGCTTCATAGTCGAGAGGGAAACAGCCCAGACCACCGGTTAAGGCCCCTAAGCGTGTGCTAAGTGGGAAAGGATGTGGAGTTGCTGAGACAACCAGGAGGTTGGCTTAGAAGCAGCCACCCTTGAAAGAGTGCGTAATAGCTCACTGGTCAAGTGATTCCGCGCCGACAATGTAGCGGGGCTCAAGTACACCGCCGAAACCGTGGCATTCAGTTTTGCTGGATGGGTAGGGGAGCGTCGTTCACGAGGTGAAGCCAGCGGGTAACTTCTGGTGGATTGTGGACGAGTGAGAATGCAGGCATGAGTAGCGAAAGACGGGTGAGAAACCCGTCCGCCGGATGACTAAGGGTTCCAGGGTCAAGCTAATCTGCCCTGGGTAAGTCGGGACCTAAGGCGAGGCCGACAGGCGTAGTCGATGGACAACGGGTTGATATTCCCGTACCAGTGAAGAACCGTCCCTGCTGAGCCGGTGATACTAACCGCCCGAACCATCCCGAACCCCGTCTTTGACGGGGACGGTGGTGGGGAGCGCGGGACCTGAACCGGGGAGGCAAGCGCATTAACAGGTGTGACGCAGGAAGGTAGCCGGGCCAGGCAATGGAATCGACCTGGTCTAAGGGTGTAGGGCTGCCGGTAGGTAAATCCGCCGGCTATGTGCTTGAGACCTGATGGGCGCCCACTCGGTGGGTGATCCGGTGATCCTATGCTGCCAAGAAAAGCATCGGCGCGAGGTTCAAACTGCCCGTACCCTAAACCGACACAGGTGGTCAGGTAGAGAATACTAAGGCGATCGAGAGAATCATGGTTAAGGAACTCGGCAAAATGCCCCCGTAACTTCGGGAGAAGGGGGGCCCCAACCTTGAGCACCACGTGCTGGTGTGAGGGGATCGGGGCCGCAGAGACCAGGGGGAAGCGACTGTTTATCAAAAACACAGGTCCATGCGAAGTCGTAAGACGATGTATATGGACTGACTCCTGCCCGGTGCTGGAAGGTTAAGAGGACCCGTTAGCTTCGGCGAAGCGGAGAATTTAAGCCCCAGTAAACGGCGGTGGTAACTATAACCATCCTAAGGTAGCGAAATTCCTTGTCGGGTAAGTTCCGACCTGCACGAATGGAGTAACGACTTCCCCGCTGTCTCAACCGTGAACTCGGCGAAATTGCATTACGAGTAAAGATGCTCGTTACGCGCAGAAGGACGGAAAGACCCCGTGACCTTTACTATAGTTTGGTATTGGTGTTCGGTGTGGCTTGTGTAGGATAGGTGGGAGACTGTGAAGCGGGCACGCCAGTGTTCGTGGAGTCATCGTTGAAATACCACTCTGGTCACTCTGGATATCTAACTTCGGCCCGTGATCCGGGTCAGGGACAGTGCCTGATGGGTAGTTTAACTGGGGCGGTTGCCTCCCAAAATGTAACGGAGGCGCCCAAAGGTCCCCTCAGCCTGGTTGGCAATCAGGTGTCGAGTGCAAGTGCACAAGGGGGCTTGACTGTGAGAGTGGCAGCTCGAGCAGGGACGAAAGTCGGGACTAGTGATCCGGCGGCTCGTTGTGGAACGGCCGTCGCTCAACGGATAAAAGGTACCTCGGGGATAACAGGCTGATCTTGCCCAAGAGTCCATATCGACGGCATGGTTTGGCACCTCGATGTCGGCTCGTCGCATCCTGGGGCTGGAGTAGGTCCCAAGGGTTGGGCTGTTCGCCCATTAAAGCGGTACGCGAGCTGGGTTCAGAACGTCGTGAGACAGTTCGGTCCCTATCCTCTGCGCGCGTTGGAAATTTGAGAAGGTCTGTCCTTAGTACGAGAGGACCGGGACGGACGAACCTCTGGTATGTCAGTTGTACCGCCAGGTGCATGGCTGATTAGCTACGTTCGGGATGGATAACCGCTGAAAGCATCTAAGCGGGAAGCCGGCTTCGAGATGAGATTTCCTTGCCCCTTTGAGGGTGTGAGGCCCCCAGCTAGAACACTGGGTTGATAGGCTGGATGTGGAAGCGAGGACTGAAGACTCGTGAAGCTGACCAGTACTAATAGGCCGATGACTTACACACACTTTTTTCTTTGCTGCCCATGCTTCGGGTGGTGAGGGTGTGGTGCTTGCGTCCACTGTGCGGTTGTCTGATTGCAACCGGTTGCCCTGTTGGGGTGGTTGGGTATTGTTGAATAGTGTCACTGTTGTGTGACCCGTGATGGTTTCCCACCATGCCTGGTGTTTGTCGGGTGTGGGGTGGGATGAAGGGTTACGGCGGTCATAGCGTGGGGGAAACGCCCGGTTCCATTCCGAACCCGGAAGCTAAGGCCCACAGCGCCGATGGTACTGCAACCGGGAGGTTGTGGGAGAGTAGGTCGCCGCCGGACATTCTTTGGGGAGGGCCCTGCACTTT
>NZ_JANQCJ010000138.1:0-5628 GCF_024723355.1 Micrococcus sp. HG099
GAGCACGGTCACGACGGCGGTGCCCCGGGACAGCGCGTCCCGCGCGTCCTCGGGCCGGGCCAGCGGCTCCACGAAGGCGGGCACCACGACGGCCCCGTCCAGGTCCGTTCGGGCGTCCGCGGGATCGGCCACGCGCTCGGCGGAGTCGTCCGCGCCGAGCCACGCGATCACCCCGTCCCGCACCAGGAGGGCCTGGGCGTAGGGGTCCGTGACGGAGTGGATGATGCCGGTGGTCAACAGGTGTGCGCTCACCCGCCCCACCCTAGTCCTCGTCCGCCTCCCGGGCGGTGGCGGCGGGCAGGGAGGTGGCGACGACGCCGCGGGAGACCAGGTCGGCCGCCTTGCGGCAGGCCCGGCTGCGGCGGGCGTCCCCGGGCACGTTGGCGAGCTGGTCCAGCACGTCGATCACCTGGCGCGCCCAGCGCACGAAGTCGCCGGCGGCGAGGTCCGCGCCCTCGAGGGTGCGGCGCAGGCTCGCGCCCCGCACCCAGCGGTGCATCGGCCCCACGAGGCCCGGGTCGGTGGGCGGGGTGGGCTCGAGCCGGGCCTGGGCCTCGTCCGCGCGCAGCCGCTCCTCGATGCGCTCGGCGGCCTCGGCCACCTCGGCCAGTCGCGCCGTGGGCATGGGGACGACGCCGTGGCCGGCCTCCCCCTTGCCCTGGTACACGAGCAGCGCGGCGACGGCCGCCCACTCCTCCGGCGTGAGCCCCTGGACGGCGGGGTCCTGCAGCACGAGCGAGGTGAACAGGTCCCGCTCGCCGTAGATCCGGCGCAGTGCCTCGCCGCGGGCCGTGAGGGCCTGCCGCGGCGAGGAGGCGTCCTCGTGGACGTAGCCGTAGGAGCGCAGCAGCCCGACCACGCGGTCGAAGGTGCGGGCGATGGTGTTGGTGCGGCCGGCGATGCGCTCGCGCAGCACGGAGACCTCCCGGCGCATGCCCCACCAGCGGTCGCCCCAGCGGGCGTGCTCCTCGCGGTCCTGGCACGCGTGGCAGGGGTGGCGCTGCAGGGCGCGGCGCAGCTCCTCCACGCGGGGCGCGGCCGGGTCCTCCCGGAGCCGGAAGCCGCTGGCCCGGCGTCCGCCGCCGGCGGGCGGGCGCCCGGTGCGCACGGCCTCGCGCATGAGGGCGGCGACGTCCTTGCGCTGCGTGGGGGTCTTGACCTGGAGCACCTGGGGCAGGGCCGCGCCGGCCACGGGCTCGACCGGCCCGGCGACGTCGTCCACCGTGATGCGCCGCAGCTGCGCCTTGTCCGTCACCACGCCCACGCGCGGGTTCTGGGGGTTGCCCGCCGGGAACA
This sequence comes from Micrococcus sp. HG099, assembly GCF_024723355.1. NCBI lineage: Bacteria > Bacillati > Actinomycetota > Actinomycetes > Micrococcales > Micrococcaceae > Micrococcus > Micrococcus sp. HG099. The sequence continues at coordinate 1,297 of NZ_JANQCJ010000138.1, forward strand.
CGACGACGGCGCGGCCCAGCGAGCGGCCGGCGTCGAGCTCGACGACGTCGCCCACGGCGAGGTCCGCAAGGGACTCCTTCACGGCCGCGAGCTGGGCGCGGCGGCGCCCCTGTGAGCCGGACTTCTCGGCGGAGGCGAGCTCCTTGCGCAGGGCGAGGTACTCGGAGAAGTCTCCGAGGTGGCACTGCATGGCCTCCTCGTACTTCTCGAGGCTGGCCTGCTTGGAGCGGACCTCGCGGGCCAGGCCCACCACGGAGCGGTCCGCCTGGAACTGGGCGAACGAGGACTCCAGGATCCCCCGCGCCCGCTCCGCGCCCACCTGCGCGAGCAGGTTGGCGGACATGTTGTAGGTGGGCCGGAACGAGGACTTCAGCGGGTAGGTGCGGCGGGAGGCCAGGCCGGCGACGGCGGCCGGGTCCAGCCCGGGGCGCCACATCACCACGGCGTGGCCCTCGACGTCGATCCCGCGGCGGCCCGCGCGTCCGGTGAGCTGGGTGTACTCCCCCGGCGTGATGTCCACGTGGTTCTCGCCGTTGAACTTCACGAGCTTCTCGATGACCACGGAGCGCGCCGGCATGTTGATGCCCAGCGCGAGGGTCTCCGTGGCGAAAACGGCCTTGAGCGCGCCGGCGGCGAACAGGTCCTCGACGGCCTCCTTGAACGGGGGCAGCATGCCGGCGTGGTGCGCGGCGAAGCCGCGGGAGAGCCCGTCCCGCCACGCCCAGTAGCCGAGGATCTCGAGGTCCTCCACGGGCAGCAGGCGCGCGGCCTGCTCCACGCGCTCGGCCACGAGGGCCTTCTCGTGCGCGGTGGTGAGGTCGAGGCCGGCGCGCAGGCACTGCTCCACGGCGGCGTCGCAGCCGGTGCGGGAGAAGATGAAGGTGATGCACGGCAGCAGGCCCTCGCGGTCCAGCGCCCGGATCATCTCGGGGCGGGAGGTGGACAACCGCGGCCCGCGCCGCTCGCCGTCCTCCTGGCCCCGGACGCGACCGGTGACGGGCCGCTCGCGGTCCATGGCGTGGGCGCCGTGCCGGCCGCGGCGGCCGGCGTCGCGCCCGCCCTTCCTGCCGTCCCCGCCCCGGCCTCCCCGGCCCCGCTGACCGCCGTCGCGGCCGCCGCGCCCGCGGTGCCGTCCGGGCCGGCCCCAGTCGGGGCGCTCGGAGCGGCGCTCGGCCTCCTGCCCGAGCCGCTTGAGCTCGGGGTTGAGCAGGGCCTCGCCGTCCCGGTCCGCCGTGTCCTCGAAGGCGATGTCCTCGGCGAAGAGGTCGTAGAGCCGCCCGCCGGCCATCACGTGCTGCCACAGCGGGACGGGACGGTGCTCGGAGACGATCACGGTGGTGGCCCCGCGCACCGTGTCCAGCCAGGCGCCGAACTCCTCGGCGTTGGAGACCGTGGCGGACAGGGAGATCAGCTGCACGTGCTCGGGCAGGTGGATGATGACCTCCTCCCACACCGGGCCGCGGAACCGGTCCGCCAGGTAATGGACCTCGTCCATCACCACGAAGCCGAGGTCCGTGAGGCTGTCCGACTGCGCGTAGAGCATGTTGCGCAGCACCTCGGTGGTCATCACCACCACGGGGGCGTCCGGGTTCACTGAGGTGTCCCCCGTCAGCAGCCCGACGTTCTCCGCGCCGTGCACCCGGGACAGGTCCGCGTGCTTCTGGTTGCTCAGCGCCTTGATGGGCGTGGTGTAGAACGCCTTCGTGCCGCGGGCCAGGGCCAGATGGACCGCGAACTCCCCCACCACGGTCTTGCCGGCACCCGTGGGCGCGGCCACGAGGACCCCGTGGCCGTCCTCGACCTCGGCGCACGCGCGCCGCTGGAAGTCGTCGAGCGGGAAGCCGAGGCGCGAGGCGAAGCGGCCCAGCTCGGAGCCGGCGTGGTGGCGGGCCGCCTTGGCGCGGGCGAAGCGCTCGGCCGGGCTGAGCTGCGGCTCCTCGGGCGGGGTCGCGGACACGGGGTCGTGGGACATGCCCCCACCCTACTGGCGGGTCCGGACGCCGTCCCGGCCCGGGGATACGCCGTCGGCGGAGCGGGCGCGGCGCCGGTCAGATCTCGTGGAGCGGCTTCGGGCCCGAGGCGAGCTCGGCCTCGACGTCCTGCTCGCGGCGGACGGCGCGCTTGGCGCGACGCCGGTCGCCCCACAGGCACAGGGCGATCGCCACGCCGAAGAGCAGCACGAGCGGGACGGCCATGTAGACCATCGAGATCGCGTCCGCACCGGGGGCGGCGATGGCGGCGATCAGCATGATGAGGAACACCGTGATGCGCCAGTGCTTCACGATGGTGCGCCCCGGCAGGATGCCCAGCATGTTGAGGCCCACCAGCAGCACCGGCAGGACCATGGCCACGCCGAACGCCAGGTAGAGGCGCGTGACGAAGCTGATGTAGACCGACGCCGTGGGCAGGGTGGCCCCGCCCTCGGGGGTGAAGCCCACGAAGAACTGGACGGCCTGCGGCATCACGAACCAGCCCAGGCCCATGCCGAGCAGGAAGAGCGGGACGGCGGCGGCGATGAACCCGAGCGCGTACTTCTTCTCCGCCTTCTTCAGGCCCGGCACGATGAAGGCCCAGATCTGGTAGAGCCAGACCGGGCTGGAGACGACCAGCCCGATGAAGAGGCTGACCTTGAGCATGAGGTCGAACGGCGAGGCCACGGTGTCGTAGGCGATCGCCGAGATGCGCCCGTCGCGGGAGAGCTCGTTGACCGGCCGGAACAGCTCGGCCATCACGGGCTGGTAGATGAGGAACCCGACCACCATGCCGAGCAGCACCGCCACGCCCGCCTTGACCACGCGGTTGCGCAGCTCGGTGAGGTGCTCGCGCAGCGGCATCTCCCCCGTGGGGTTGTCCCGGCGGCGCCGGCGGCGCGTGCGCCGGGCGACCTCCTCGACCTCGCTCATCGGGTGGGGACCCTCCGGCTCAGCGCTCGTCGCGGGGGCGGACGTCGGTCTCGTCGCGCTCGACGACGCGGCCCTCGACCGGCTCGTCGGCCGCGGTGGAGCCGCTGCCGGAGCGCGCGTCCTCGCCGTCCTTGGCGCCCTTGTCCTCGGTGCGCATCTGCTTCACCTCGGAGGAGAAGATGCGCATCGACTGGCCCAGGTTGCGGGCCATCGCGGGCAGCTTCGGCGCGGCGAAGAGCAGGATCGCGAGGAGGATGATGATGACGAGCTGCCATCCCTGGAGACCGGCCATGGTGAGGTCCTTTCGATCGGGTTCCTGGGGACCAGGCTACCGCGCCGCGAGGGCATCGACGGCGCGGTCCAGCGCGTCCTTCACATGGGCGCGCATCGCGGCCGGGGACAGCACCTCGACGGCGCCGCCGTGGCGGCCCACGAGGGCCGCGGCCACGTCCGCGTCGGTGAGGCGCACCCGGGTGAGGCGGTCGCCGTCGGGCAGGTCCGCCTGGGCCTCGGGCCGGTAGCCTGACGCGGCGTCGCGTACGCGGTGGGCCCAGCGCAGCACGGCCGGAGTGCCCGCCGCCTCGTCCGGGTGGACGCGCCAGCGGGCCGGCCGCGCGCGGGGGGCGAAGGCCTCACCCGTCGCCGCGGCCGCGCCGATCCGGTCCACGCGGAACACCCGGTCCTCCCCGGCGGAGCGGCACCAGGCGCGCAGGTACAGGCGGGCGCCGTCCTGGACGACGGCGAGCGGCTCGACGTCGCGCTCGCTCAGCGCGTCGGCGTGCACCGAGCGGTAGTCCAGTCGCAGGACGCGGCACTCGGCGATCGCGGCCAGCAGCGTCCGGACGGTCTCCGGATCGACGGCCACGTCCCAGTGCGCGGCCACGGCCCCACCGGGCGCGGGAGTCGGCGCCGTCCCGGCCTCGGCCTCGGCCAGCGCCTCGTCGTCCGCCGCCGAGGCGGCCGCGCCGCCCGCGTCCAGGACGGCCTCGGCGATGCGCCGCTGCGCCGAGCGGGCGGCCGCGCGGTCGGCGTCGTCGAGCACGGGCAGGTCCGCCACGGTCTGCAGGGCGGCCACGAGGCTGTGCCCCTCCGGGCGCGTCAGCCGCACGGGGCCGGCGAGGTCGGCGGCGCGGCGCACGTGCACCCGGCCGCCCTCCTCGTCCACCTCGAACTGGAAGCCGGGGAAGTCGCGCTCGGGCATGCCGCAGTAGCGCAGGGTCTCGAGGTCGGCGTCGAGCCGCTCCTCGGTGACGCCCAGCCGGGCGCGCAGCTCGGCGCGGTCGACGCCGTCGGCCCGGTTGGCGAGCCCCACGATGTCCAGGAGCCGGCCCACGAGGTCCTCGCTCGAGTCGCGGACGCGCCGCCGCACGGGCGGGGCCAGCGGCACCTCGAGCAGCGCGGGCGCGGCGGGCCCGGCGTGCGCCCGGGC
>NZ_JANQCJ010000139.1:0-5547 GCF_024723355.1 Micrococcus sp. HG099
GCCCTGTCCGCCGCCGCCCTCGCGGGCGCGGCCGCCCCGGCCCTCGCACTGCCGGTCGCCGGGATCGCGGCCTCCGCCGTCGTCGCGGCCCCGCAGGCCGCCGCCGTCGAGTGGCAGGACGTCGAGCTCGTGGACGAGGCCGGCGTCGTGGACCCGGAGCGGCTGCGCCGGGGCCTGGCGGAAGTCGAGTTCCGCGAGCCGACCCGCGTGGCCGTGGTGACCGAGCGCGGCCCGGACCTGTCCGGGCTCGACGACGACCGCGCCTCCCAGGCGTTCAACGGGCGCGTCCTCGAGCGGGCCCGGGCCGAGCACCCGGACTGGCTCAGCGCGGACGGGCAGACGTGGGCGGACGGCCTCGTGATCGTGGCCCTCGATCCGGACAACCGCATGCTCGGGCTCTACGTGGGCGAGGACCGCTCCCTGAGCACGGACCAATTGCAGGACGTGCGCGAGGACGGCTACGAGGCGGCCCGCGCCGCGAAGTGGACCGACGCCCTCGTGGACGTGACCGACTCCGCGGCCGAGCTGATCGGCCGCCCGTGGTGGCAGCACCCGGGGCTGTGGGTCGGGGCCGGCGCCGTGGGGCTCGTCGGGGCCGGCACGGGCGCCGCCGTGATGGCCGACCGCCGGAAGAAGCAGGCCCGGACGCAGGCGGACCTCGAGTCCGCCCGCGGGCACCTGACCGCCGTCACCCTGGAGCTGGACGCGACCGAGGTCAACGCGTCCACGGTGCCGACGGACTCCCCGCACGCCGCCACCCTGCTCGAGCGGTTCCGGGGCTTCCGCGAGCGCACTCTGGACGCGACCGCGGAGCAGCAGCGGCTCGAGGCCGTCCCGGAGAAGGACCTGCACCGCCGCGAGCACCGCGAGGCGGCCGCGGCCCTGCGCGCGCAGACCGCCGAGCTGGACGGGCTCGACGACGCCATCGGCGCCGCCAACGCCCTCCTGAACCGGCACCCCGGGTGGCCCGTGGCGTGGGACCTGCAGACGGCCCCGCTGCGCGAGGACCTGGACGCCGTGGCCGAGCTGCGCGACGCCGTGACGGACACCCCGTCCGTCCAGGCCGCCGTCGCCGCCCTGGAGTCCTTCCGCGCGGAGGCGTCCGGCCGGCTCGATGCGCTCGGCGGCGACCTCGAGGCCGAGCGCGTCACGCCCGCCGCCGCCCTGGACGAGCTGGACGGGCTGCGCGGGCGCCTCACCTCGCTGGTGGGCTCGGTGGCCGAGGCGGAGATCACCGCGTTCAGCGACGACGACGAGGAGCGGCGGATCCTGCGCGAGAAGCTGCGCTCCCGGCGGGGCACGCACCGGGCGGCGCGCGGCTCGATCCTGGACTCCACGCTGCCCTCGGACGCCTACTGGACGGTGGTGGCGTTCAACGCCGGGCACCGCGCCGGCGAGCGGTCCGTCCAGGAGCGCCGCGAGGCGGCGTCGAGCTCGTCCTCCTCGGGCACCGGCTACGGCTCCTCGGGCGGCTCGTTCTCCGGGACCGGCTCCTCGGGTCGGTTCTGAGGCGGCCGCACTCGGGCGCCCGGGTCTGGCTTTCCCGTCGACTTTATGCAAAATTGAAGGACAATGAGCGCCGCTGAGAACCCCGCACCCCGCAAGGACCCCCTCGCCTTCTACCTCGACAAGGCCGTGCCCGACGCCTGGAAGGCCGTCGGCGGCCTGGCCGCCGCCGTCCGGACCGCCGCCGAGGAGGCCGGCCTGGGCCGCCAGCTCGTCGAGCTCGTGAACCTGCGGGTCTCCCAGATCAACGGCTGCGGGTTCTGCCTGGACCTGCACGCCCGCGAGGGCGCCAAGGCTGGGCTCAACGCCCAGCGGATGGCCCTGCTGCCCGCCTGGCGCGAGGCCGAGGCCGTGTACTCGGAGCAGGAGCGGGCCGCGCTCGAGCTCGCCGAGGCCGTCACTGAGCTCCCCGAGCAGGAGCAGCTCCACTACGTGCAGGCCTCCACCGCCGCCGCGCTCACGGACGCCCAGTACGCGGCCGTCCAGTGGGCCGCGATGGTGATGAACCTGACCAACCGGATCTCGATCCTCTCCCACCACCCCGTGCGTCGGCGCGAGGACTGACGGAGGCCCCCGCCATGAGCAACACCGAGCGCGACCCGAAGGAACAGGTCTGCGAGAACGGCCCCGGGGCCGCCCCCACCGGGCAGGAGGAGTCCCTGCGCGAGGCCCGCTTCACGGACGGGCTGAGCTCCGGCGTCGCGGAGGCCGCCGGGGACGCGGGCGCCGTCGTCGAGATCCTGGAGCCGCGCGAGGTGCCCCTGGGCGGGCCCCGCGCCATGCCGGTGCAGCGCACGCTGCCCCAGCGCGCCCGCAGCCTGATCGGCGCGTGGTGCTTCCTGGACTTCTACGGCCCGGACGACGTCTCCGCCACCGGCGGCATGGACGTCCCGCGCCACCCGCACACGGGCCTGGCCACGGTCTCCTGGCTGTTCGAGGGGCGCATCGCCCACGCGGACTCCGCCGGCAACTGGGCCACCGTGCGCCCCGGCGAGGTGAACCTCATGAACGCCGGCACCGGCATCACGCACACCGAGTACTCCACCGACGACACCTCAGTGCTGCACGGCGCGCAGCTCTGGTACGCCCTGCCGGACGCCCACCGCTTCTCGGCGCCGGCGCTGCACTCGCACCGCCCGGAGCCCGTGGCGGGCGAGGGCTGGACGGCCCGCGTGTTCCTCGGCGACCTCCTGGGCGAGTCCTCGCCGGTGCCCACCTACATCCCCCTCACCGGCGCGGAGCTGCGACTCGAGCCCGGGGCCACCGCCCGCATCGCCGTGCCGCAGGACCACGAGCACGGCCTGCTCACCGTCTCCGGCGCCGTGACGCTGCAGGGCGCCGACGTCCCGGCCGCCCAGCTGGGCTACGTCGGGACCGGGACCGCCGAGCTGACCGTGACCGCCGGCGAGGAGCCGGTGATCGCCCTGCTGATCGGCGGCGAGCCGCTCGGCGAGCAGATCATCATGTGGTGGAACTTCGTGGGCCGCTCCCACGAGGAGGTCGTGCGCTGGCGGTCCGCCTACCAGCAGGAAATGGGCTTCGAGGCCCCCGAGGACGGCTCCCCGCTCGCCTCCGCGGCTGCGCGCGCGCTCCGCGGCGACGACGACGGCGCCCTCGGCTCCCCCGTCCAGGGCGCGCTGCTCGACGCCCTCGTGGGCACCGCGTACGACGACGGCCGCGCCTTCCCCCAGTTCGGCGACTTCCCACCAGACCCGAAGCCCCCGATCCCGGCCCCGCCGCTGCCGAACACCCGCATGCGCCCGCGCGGCTGACCCCGCGGCCCGTCCCCCAGCACTTCCGTGCGGGAAACGGGAGCCTCCGCCGGCACTTTCGTGCGGGACAAGGGAGCCTCCCGCCCCGCCGCCCCCCGGAAAGGACCCACCATGACCGAGAACACCCCCACCCTGGACGCCCCGCAGGTCCGCAGGGTCGGCGAGAAGTACGAGATCGTCGTCGACGGCGACGGCACCGTGGCCGGCTACACCCTCGCCATCGACTACGAGGGCACCGACGGCGTCGCCCAGCGGATCTTCCCGCACACCAAGATGGCCGAGGAGTACGGCGGCAGGGGCCTGGCCTCCGTGCTCGTGCGCGAGGCCCTGAAGGACTCCGTGGCGGCGGGCTTCCGGATCGTCCCGGTGTGCCCGTACGTGAAGCAGTGGACGCAGAAGCACGACGACGTGGCCGGCGACGTCGACCAGGCCCGCCCCGAGCACCTGCAGTTCCTCGAGGAGCACGCCCGCCGGCGCAGCGAGGGCTGAGGCTCCCGCTCGCCACGGGCGGCCTCGGAGGTCACCGCGTCCCGGGCCGCCCGTCGTCGTCGTTGGCCGGCGCCGCGCCCGGACCGGGGGCGGCAGCTGCGTCGGGGACCCATTCGAGGAGGTCGCCCGGCTGGCACCCCAGGACCTCGCACATCCGCTCGAGGGTGCTGAGCCGCACGGCCTTGGCGCGCCCGTTCTTCAGCACGGCGACGTTGGCCGGGGTGATGCCCACCCGCTCGGCGAACTCGCCCACGGGCATCTTGCGGCGGGCGAGCTCGACGTCGATGCGCACGACGATGGCCATCAGATGACCGCGTCCATCTCGTCGCGCAGCGCGGTGGCCCGGGTGAGGAGGCTCCGCATCACCCCCATGAGCAGCGCCAGGCCCAGGCCGGCCGCCGTGCCGACCAGGAGCATGAGGCTCCACAGGGGCGGGCCGCTCACGGCGGTCGCCTGGTAGGCGATCGTGGCCGCGCAGGTGAGCCCGCCGCCCACGAACGCCGCGATGATGGCGTCCACCCAGGGCAGGGCGCGCGCCGTGAAGATCCGGTCGGTGCGGGTGAGGGCGAGCAGGCGGATGGTGCCGACCAGGCCCACCTGGACGAAGGCCAGGCCGACGATCGCCAGGGCCGTGACGGGCCACCGCATGAACGCCTCCGCCGGCAGGTCGCGCGCGACTTCTCCGCCCAGCCACGGCAGGCCGATCACTTGGAGGAAGAGGATCAGCAGCACGGCCAGGACGAGCAGTCCCTGGAGCACCCAGGTGGCGAGTCGATGTCTCATGGCTCGAGTGTCGAACGGGATCGATCGAACGTCAATAGATTTCTCTTGCCTCGGAGACGAACGGCTCCGGACACGGCGAAGCCCCCGCTCGAGTGAGCGGGGGCTTCTGCTGGTCGGGGTGACAGGATTTGAACCTGCGGCCTCGTCGTCCCGAACGACGCGCGCTACCAAGCTGCGCCACACCCCGTTGGAGGTCTCAGACCTGAATCCAACAGAGAGCGACTATACCAGCCTGAGGGAGCGCCGCCAAACCGGGAGGACGGGGCAGAATCGCAGGCAGGAGTGCCCGCCGGGCACGGGAACGGAGAGAGGTGCGGCGATGGCCTGGTGGCCGTTCAGAGGCCCGTCCGGGGCGCCCCGCGACGACGACGCCTCAACCGCAGGACGAGCGTCGCTGGAAGCTGCCGTGCACTCACTGCGGACGCTGATGACCGCGGAACGTCACCGGCTGCGTCCGGACAGCAGAGACCTGGCGTGGACGATCACCGAGCGGGCGGCCGAGTACGGCCCGGCATGGGCCCGCGTGAGCGCTCAGCGTCCGGCCGAGGCCCAGGAACTGCTCCTGCTCCTCTCCCACGGCCTGGAGCCCGCCCTGCGGGATTTCCTGGACCTGCCAGACTCCCAGAAGCCCCGCCATGCCGACGAGCTCCACGGGCGGCTCTCCGAGCTGCAGACCGAAGCGCAGCGGCTGGGGCGCCGGCTCACGCGAGCCCTGTCCTCCCGGCTGCGGGCCCGTGGCGAGCTCTGACACCCGGCCCGCCACGACCCCTGGCCGGCAGCCGAGGTGGGGCACCGGCCCCTGGAAACACGGAAGGCCCCGCACCACCAGGTGCAGGGCCTCCCCCGGGAATGCAAGAAGGGCCCCGCACCAAAGTGCAGGGCCCTCCCCAAAGAATGTCCGGCGGCGACCTACTCTCCCACAACCTCCCGGTTGCAGTACCATCGGCGCTGTGGGCCTTAGCTTCCGGGTTCGGAATGGAACCGGGCGTTTCCCCCA
>NZ_JANQCJ010000013.1:0-29772 GCF_024723355.1 Micrococcus sp. HG099
GCGCCTCGGGGGCCGGACCGCCCGGACCGTCGAGGCCGGCGTCCACGCCGCGGCGCAGCACGGGGACGAGGGCACGCAGCTCCTCGGTGGCCTGCGGCTCGCGGTCCAGGCGCAGCAGCGGGAGGAAGCGGTCGGCCAGGACGGTCTCGAGCAGCGCGCGGACCCGGCGCTCGAGCAGCTCGTTGGCGCGCCTGGCCATGCGGCGCACCGCGTCCTCACCGAAGATCGACTCGAGCAGCTTCTGGCCGACCACGGCCGCGCCGCCGGCGATGCCGATCTCGAGGCCCACGAGCCCGCCCGTGGAGGCGAACGAGATGACCATGAGCGCCACCGCGGCGCCGTTGACGCCCGTGGCTGCCAGGCGGGCGCGGGTGCGCTTGCCGGCGCCCTCCTCCCGGATGAGGGCCAGCACGTCCGACTGCCAGTCGCGCACCACCGCGGCGGCGCGCTCGGAGGTGTCCGCCGGCAGGGCGCCCAGGTCACGGCCGGCCACGAGGGCCCGACCGGCGGGCTCGGCGGCCCAGCGGCGCTCGATCTGCTCGGCGGCGGCTGCGGCGGCCTCCACCATCACGGCGTGCAGGCCGGTCTCGAGGGCCGTCTCGACCTCCTCCGCCGGGGCGGGGCGCCCGCGCACGAGCGCACCGAGGCGGTCGCGCACGCGGCCGATCGCGGTCTCCACGCCCCGGAAGAACTCGCCGGTGCCCACGAAGTCCTGCCAGCGGGCGAGCACCTCGCCGCGCAGCAGGGTGCCGTCCGAGGTGGCCTCGTGGACCCGGTCCACGGCCTGCTGCGTGGAGTCCCCCACTACGCGGGCGAGCAGGTCCGCGGCGTGGCGCTGGTCCTCCTCGGCGCGGGCCAGTTCCGCCACGCGGGCGGCCAGCTGGCCGAGCACCCCGTCCACGGTGCGCCGGGCGACGGCGCCGCGCGCCTGGGCGTCCGCGGCGAGCGTCTCGAGCCAGGTGCGCAGGCCCTCGACGTGCTCGGCCGGGAGCAGGCCCCGCTCGTCGAAGTGGGTCTCGGGGATCACGTGGATCCGCGCGTCGCCGAGGCCGCGCTCGGTGAGCATGCGCTGCAGGTCCGGGGTGATGTCCGCGGCGGCGCCCTCGGGCACGCGCCCCAGCACCACGGCCACCGTGATGTCCCGGGCGGCGGCCTGGTCCAGCAGCTGCCACGGGACGGCGTCGGCGTAGCGGTGCGCCGTCGTCGTGAAGATCCACAGGTCCGCGGCCTCGAGAAGCTGCCGGGCGAGCGCGCGGTTCTGGTCCGCCACCGAGTCGATGTCCGGCGCGTCCACGAGCGCGATGCCCGCGGGCAGGGCCGGCTCGGCCACGAGGGCCACGGTGTCCATGGCGGACTGGTCCGGCTCCACGGGTCCGGCCGACGCGTCACGGTGCACGGTGACGCGGGCGAGGTCCGGGAGCACGCGCGGGCCCGTGAACCAGTGGGCGTCCGCGGGGTTGTGCAGGAGCAGCGGCTGGCGCGTGGTGGGGCGCAGCGCGGAGGAGCGCGAGACCTCGTGGCCCACCAGGGCGTTCACGAGGGTCGACTTGCCGGCGCCGGTCGAGCCGCCGACCACCGCGAGCAGCGGCGCATCGAGCGAGTCGAGGCGCGGCAGCACGTAGTCCTCGATCTGGTGGAGGGTCCGCTCCCGCTCGGCGCGGTCCTCGCCCGCCGTGGCGGTCTCGAAGGGCAGCTCCAGCGCGGCGAGGTGATCGCGCACGCGGCGCACGGCCGTGTCGACGCGGAGGTCCGGGTGGGTCTGATCCGTGTGTGGCACGTGGGCCATCGTCTCACGGAGGGCCCGTCCGCGGACGGGCCGGCCGGCGCGCTCCCGACGGCGGAGCGGCCCCGGAGACGAGGGAAGCCCGGTCCGCATGGACCGGGCTTCCTGTCACCAGTGGTGACCCCAGCGGGATTTGAACCCGCGTTACCGCCGTGAGAGGGCGGCGTACTAGGCCGCTATACGATGGGGCCGTACGCGCCGTCCGCGCGAGCGCGGAGGGCACAGGTGGAGACCTTTCCTGCCTGCCTGCGTCTCCTGTTCAGGCGACGGATGCGAGCATCCGTCCTGCGCCGCTCCGCTCCCTGAGGAAGCGGGCGCGGCGACTGCGTGACCCCAGCGGGATTTGAACCCGCGTTACCGCCGTGAGAGGGCGGCGTACTAGGCCGCTATACGATGGGGCCGTGCGCCACGTGCGAGCGTCTCCGCTCGTCCGCATGCACATGAGTCCGAGGGACTCGCTGGGGTACCAGGACTCGAACCTAGAATGACGGTACCAGAAACCGTTGTGTTGCCAATTACACCATACCCCACTGCCGGTCAAGTCTTGCTGACCGAAGTGCGTCATATTCATGAGCTCGGTGTTCCCGGATCTCTCCGGCAACGAGAAAGAACTCTACACCCTCATCGCGGCCCGTGCAAAATCGGCCGATCAGCGCCGCAGCCAGGCCCGCAGGCCGCCGATCGCGCGCAGCCGCCAGCACCCGCGCTCGGGGTCCCACACCGGGTCCTCGGCCGCCCCGCGGGCGGGCGCGGCCGGGCTCATCCACACGGGCACGAGGCCCGTGCCGCGGGCGCCGGCGACGTCGTGGGTCAGGCTGTCCCCCACCATGAGGGTCCGGCCCGGCTCCGCGCCCAGGCGGGCGCAGCCGGCGAGGAACGGCGCCGGATCCGGCTTGGGCGCCCCCGCCGTGTCCGAGCCGATCAGCACGTCCACCCAGTCCAGCCCCAGCGCGTCCGCCTTGGCGCGCTGGTAGGCCTCCACGTTGTTGGTCACGATCCCCACGCCCCGGCCGGACGAGCGCACCTGGGCCAGGACCTCGGCGGTGGCCGGGAACAGGGCCCAGTGCCCGCGGACCACGTCCTCGTAGTCCGCGGTCCACAGGGCCTCGAGCGGGGTGGCCGACTCCTCGGGGGCGCCGAGGGCGCGCAGGGCGTCCGCGGCGCGGGCCAGGCGCTGCTGCTCGAAGGTCAGCTCGCCGGCCACGTAGCGCTCGTAGTGCCCGGCGGCGTCGGAGGCGAAGGCCTCCGTGGCCTCGGCCATCCGCGCCGGGTCCACGTCGGCCGCCCCGGCCCACTGCCGGCGCACGGTCGCGTCGAACGCGGCGTGCTGGGCGGCGCGCAGGTCCAGGAGGGTGTCGTCCAGGTCGAACAGCACCGCGTCCCACTCCGGGGGCGCCGGGGCGGGCGACGACGGCGACCCGCCGGCCGCCGTCGTCGTGGCCTGCCCGGTCGCGGGGGCCCCGCTCACGCGTCCGTGGGCAGGCCCTGGTCCAGGCCCTGCTCGGCGGCGAACCGGTCCAGGCGCGCCAGGGCGGAGTCGCGCCCGAGGATCTCGAGGGACTCGAACAGCGGCGGGGAGACCTTGCGGCCGGTCACGGCCACGCGCACCGGGCCGAAGGCCTGGCGGGGCTTGAGGCCCAGCCCGTCGATGAGCGCGGCGCGCAGCGCCTCCTCGATGCGCTCGGTGGTGAACCCGTCCTCCGGCAGGGCCGCCAGCGCGTCCCGGGCCGCGGCGACGGCGGCGCCCAGGTCCGCCGGCATGCCCTTGAGGGCGCCCTCGGCCGTGGCGACGTCCGCGTCCGCCGTGAAGAGGAAGGCGAGCATCTCGACGGCCTCCCCCAGCAGCTGCACGCGCTCCTGGACAAGCGGCGCGGCGGCCGCGAGGATCTCGCGCTCGCGCTCCGTGGGCTCGGCGTCCACGAGGCCGGCGGCGTGCAGGTAGGGCACGAGGCGCTCCCGGAAGTCGTCCGCGTCCAGCATGCGCACGTGGGAGCCGTTGATGGCGATCGCCTTCTTCTCGTCGAAGCGGGCGGGGTTGGCCAGCACCTTGTGGACGTCGAAGTGCTCCACGAACTGCTCGGGGGTGAAGATGTCCTCGTCCGCGGACAGGGACCAGCCCAGCAGGGCCAGGTAGTTCAGCAGGCCCTCGCGGATGAAGCCGTGCTCGCGGTGCAGGAACAGGTTGGCCTGCGGGTCGCGCTTGGACAGCTTCTTGTTCCCCTCGCCCATCACGTAGGGCAGGTGGCCGAACACCGGCATGTACGCGGCCACGCCGACCGCGTGGAGGGCGCGGTACAGGGCGATCTGGCGGGGGGTGGAGGAGAGCAGGTCCTCGCCGCGCAGCACGTGGGTGATGCCCATGAGGGCGTCGTCCACGGGGTTGACCAGCGTGTAGAGCGGCGAGCCGTCCGCGCGCACCACCACGAAGTCCGGCACGGTGCCGGCCTTGAACGTGATCTCCCCGCGCACGAGGTCCGTGAAGGTGATGTCCGTGTCCGGCATGCGCAGGCGCCACACGGGCGCGCGGCCCTCGGCCTCGAACGCGGCGACCTGCTCGTCCGTGAGGTCGCGGTCGAAGCCGTCGTAGCCCAGCTTGGGGTCGCGCCCGGCGGCCCGGTGGCGCGCCTCGGTCTCCTCGGGCGAGGAGTAGGACGGGTAGATGTGCCCGCCGGCCTTGAGCTTCTCGATGACCTCCGCGTAGATCTCCCCGCGCTGGGACTGGCGGTAGGGCTCGTGCGGGCCGCCGACCTCGACGCCCTCGTCCCAGTCGATGCCGAGCCAGCGCATGGCTTCGAGCAACTGCTGGTAGGACTCCTCGGAGTCCCGCTTGGCGTCCGTGTCCTCGATGCGGAAGACCAGCGTCCCGCCGGTGTGCCGCGCCCAGCCCCAGTTGAACAGGGCGGTGCGAATCAGGCCGACGTGCGGGGTGCCGGTGGGCGAGGGGCAGAAGCGCACCCGCACGGGGGTCTCGGCGTCCACCTGGGGGACGTCGGCGAAGGGGGCGGGGGCGTTCTCGGACACGGGAGCGGTGGCGTCAGTCATGGTGCCTGCGAGTCTACGCGCGGACGCGGGCCGGACGCCGCCCGCCGAGGACGACGACGGCGCCCCGGTCCGCGCGGACCGGGGCGCCGTCGTCGGGAGCGGTGCTCAGCGGCGGAAGACCGTGGCGAGCACGCCGATGCCCTCCACCTCGGCCTCCACGCGCTGGCCCTCGGCCACCGTGCCGACGCCGGCCGGGGTGCCGGTGAGGATCACGTCGCCGGGCAGGAGGGTGAACGCCTCGGACGCGGCGGCCACGAGCTCGCGCACGCCGAAGACCATGTCCGCCGTGGTGCCGTCCTGACGGGTCTGCCCGTCCAGGCGGGAGGTGATGCGCAGGCCGCCGGCCGGCTCCACGTCCAGCTCGGTCTCGATCCACGGGCCGAGCGGGCAGGCGCCGTCGAAGCCCTTCGCGCGCGCCCACTGCAGGTCCGTGCGCTGGGCGTCCCGCGCGGTGAGGTCGTTGCCCACGGTGTACCCGAACACGACGTCGTCCACGCGGCTCACCGGCACGTCCTTGCAGATGGTGCCGATCACCACGGCGAGCTCGGCCTCGTAGGAGACCTCGTCCGACCAGGACGGCAGGGTGACCGGCTCGCCCGGCCCCACCACGGAGGTGTTGGGCTTGAGGAAGAACTGCGGGGACGCGGGGGTCTCGTTGCCGAGCTCCTTGGCGTGGTCGGCCCAGTTGCGGCCCACGCCCACGATCTTCGAGCGCGGGATGATGGGCGCCACGAGGCGGACGTCCTCGAGCCGGTGGACGGTGGAGGTGGGCTGGATGCCGTGGAAGAACGGGTCTCCTTGGAGGGCGGTGATCGTCAGCTCGGAGAGGTCGGCGTCCGCCGGGCCCTCCACGACGCCGTAGGTCGGCTCGGCCTGGTCCACGAAACGTGCGATGCGCATGGGGTCCAGCCTAGTGGTGGACGCACCACCGCCACGGCCGAGCCCGACTGCCTAGACTCCGGGCATGGCCTCCCACTGCCCGTTCTGCGCCGTCGTCCGCGGCGTCGGCCCCGCCCACCTCGTCGCCGAGAGCCCGCTCGCGCTCGCGTTCCTGGACCAGAGCCCGGCCGCCGACGGCCACACGCTCGTGGTGCCGCGTCGGCACGTGGAGTCCTTCTCGGAGGTGACGCCCGAGGAGGGGGCGGAGGTCTTCGCCCTCGCCGCCCGGGTGGCGGCGGTGCTGCGCCGCGTGGTCTCCCCCGGCGTGACCCTGCACCTCGCGGAGGGCTGGGAGGCCGGCCAGGACGTGCCGCACACCCACCTGCACGTGATCCCGCGGCGCATGGACGACGCCGTGACGATCGACCTCCCCGCCCTGCGGACCCCGCTGGACCTGGCGGGCTCGGCGGCCGCGCTGCGCGCCGTCCTCGAGAGGCCGGCGGCTCCGGGCTGCCCCGCCTGAGTCGAGCCGTCCGAGACGGCCCGCCGGCATCGAGCCGTCGCACAGATGGCCGGCATGAGCGCTCAGATCGCGCTCATACCGGCCATCTGCAGGACAGCTCGGAGCAGGCCGGGACCACGTGCACGACGCGGCCCCGCGCGGGGACGGCGGCTCAGCAGCAGCGGCTGCCGGGGTTCGCCTCCTGCTTGGCGTACTCGTCCCGCCAGAACTCCCGCTCGCTCATCGGCTCCACGCCGGGGTGCTGCGCCCGGTGGTGGGCGAGGTAGGCGTCGTACTTGCCCTCCCCCGCCAGCTGGCGCACCCACCACCGCGCGGACGCCCACGCCGCACGCAGGCCCGACCCGGCCGCCGGACCGGTGCCGTCCCCGGCCCGACGCGCGGCCGCCGGCTCCGCAGCGGAGCCGCCGGCCGGCGTCGGGCAGGTGCCAGAGGCGGCCACGTCAGTGGCCCCGCTCCGGTCGCTGATCCGCCGGCAGCGCGTCCCACTGCCGCTGCAGCTCCTTCTCCTCGGCAGTGGCGATCAGCCCGGCCGGGGCGAAGCGCCGCGAGGGCACGTACGGATCCGCGTGGTCGACGACCTCGGTGGAGCGGAAGGCGCGGATCGTGGCGAGCACCGACGTCGTGATGACCACGAGCGCCAGCACGAGGAACACGATGGACAGCGTGCCCTGGATGAAGGTGTTGCGGACCACGGCCTCCATCGCCGGCACGGACTTCGCGGCGCCGAAGCTCGTGGAGCCCGAGGCCAGCGCGTCCTTGAACGCGTTGTGCTGCGCCCAGTAGCCCACCGCCGGGACCGACGAGAAGATCTTCTGGAAGCTCGCCACCGTGGTGACCACGGTGATGAAGCCCAGCGGCAGCGCCACGATCCACAGGCCCCGGAAGTGCCGGCGGCCGGCCACGATCGCCAGGACCACCGCGAGCGCGATGGCCGCCAGCAGCTGGTTGGCGATGCCGAACAGCGGGAACAGCGTGTTGATGCCGCCCAGCGGGTCGGTCACGCCCATGATCAGCACGGCGCCCCACGCGGCCACCATGATGCCGGTGCACACCCAGGCGCCCACGCGCCAGCCGGTGTCCTTGAAGCGCGGGACCACGTTGCCCAGGGAATCCTGGAGCATGAAGCGGGCCACGCGGGTGCCGGCGTCCACGGCGGTGAGGATGAACAGCGCCTCGAACATGATGGCGAAGTGGTACCAGAAGCCCATGAGGGCCTCGCCGCCGATCAGCTGGCCCATGATGATCGAGAGCCCGACGGCGAGCGTCGGGGCGCCACCCGTGCGGGAGACGACCGTGTCCTCGCCCACGAGGTTCGCCAGCGCGGTGAGCTGCTCGGGCGTGACGTCCACGCCGGCCAGGCCCAGGCTCATCACCCAGGCGGCCGCCGTCTCGGGGGTGCCGCCGGTGAGCGCGGCGGGGGCGTTCATGGCGAAGTAGATGCCGCGGTCGATGGACACGGCCGCCACGAGCGCCATGACCGCCACGAAGGCCTCCATGAGCATGCCGCCGTAGCCGATGAAGCGGGTCTGGCGCTCCTTCTCCACCATCTTCGGGGTGGTGCCCGAGGCGATCAGCGCGTGGAAGCCGGACAGGGCGCCGCACGCGATGGTCACGAACAGGAACGGGAACAGGGAGCCCGGCCACACCGGACCGGTCTGGCCCGAGGCGAACTCGGAGATCGCCGGGGCGGTGATCTGCGGCTGCACGATCACGATGGCCACGGCGAGGCCGGCGATCACGCCGATCTTCATGAAGGTGGAGAGGTAGTCGCGGGGGGCGAGCAGCAGCCACACGGGCAGCACGGCGGCCACGAAGCCGTAGATGATGATGCCCCACGCGATGGTCACGCGGTCCAGGGTGAACAGGGCCACGCCCCAGTCGGTCTCGGCGACCCAGCCGCCGCCGATGATGGCGGCCATGAGCAGCACGAAGCCGATGATCGAGACCTCGGTGATCCGGCCCGGGCGCAGGTAGCGCAGGTACAGGCCCATGAAGATCGCGATCGGGATGGTCAGGGCCACGGAGAACACGCCCCACGGGGACTCGCCGAGGGCGTTGACCACCACGAGCGCGAGGATCGCGGTGATGATCACCATGATCAGCAGGGTGGCCACGATCGCGGCGGTGCCGCCGATGCGGCCGAGCTCGTCGCGGGCCATCTGGCCGAGCGAGCGGCCGCCGCGGCGCATGGAGAAGAACAGGACCAGGTAGTCCTGGACGGCGCCGGCGAGGATCACGCCGACGATGATCCAGATGGTGCCGGGCAGGTAGCCCATCTGCGCGGCGAGCACGGGGCCCACGAGCGGGCCGGCGCCGGCGATGGCGGCGAAGTGGTGGCCGTAGAGGACGCGGCGGTCGGTGGCCACGTAGTCGCGGCCGTCCGCCCGGTACTCGGCGGGGGTGGCGCGGGTGTCGTCCGGGCGGACGATCATGCGCTCCACGTACTTCGAGTAGAAGCGGTAGCCGATCGCGAAGGTGGCGACGGCGGCGAACACGAACCAGATCGCGTTGATGGACTCGCCGCGATGCAGGGCGAGCATGGTCCAGGCGACGCCGCCGACGAGGGCGACGACCACCCAGACGGCGATCTTCAGGGGCGTCCAGCGGGGGCGCTGCGCGGCCTCGACGGGCGGCAGCCCGTCCGGGCCGCCGTCCCGGGCGGGGTCCCGGGGTGCCGTGCCCTCGGCGGGCGCGGCGGAGCGATGCGAGCTCACGGGTTCTCCGATCACGAAGGAAGGAATGACCGGGAGAGTGTCTCACGTCTCTCCCCCGCGCTCCGTGGGTCACGTTCTGTGGCGGAGCGTGCCCCGACGAGCCGTCGCGCAGATGGCCGGCATGAGCGCCATCTGAGCGCTCATGCCGGCCATCTGCAGGACGGCTCCGCCCGACTGCGAGGCAGGGGGCGAGGGGCGGGGCGCGTGAGGGGCGGGGCGCGGGCGCCCCTGCCGGGTCAGACCAGGCGGTGCAGCCAGCCGTGGCGGTCCTCGACGCGCCCGGTCTGGATGCCCTCGAGCTCGGCGCGGATCTTCAGGGTCACGTCGGTGCCGCCGGCGGACTCGATGACGTCGTCGCCGTCGAGCAGGCGCCCGATCGGGGTGACGACGGCGGCGGTGCCGCACGCGAACACCTCGCGGATGGCGCCGGAGCGCACGCCCTCGGCCCACTCGGCCAGGGTGATGCGGCGCTCCTCCACGGTCAGGCCCATGTCCCGGCCCAGCTGCAGGATCGAGGAGCGGGTGACGCCCTCGAGGATCGTGCCGGTGAGCTCCGGGGTGACGAGGCGGCCGTCGTCGAACACGAAGAAGACGTTCATGCCGCCGAGCTCCTCGATGGAGTCGTCGTGGTACTGGTCCAGGAACACGACCTGGTCGGCGCCCTTGGAGGCGGCCTCGAGCTGCGGCAGCAGCGAGGCGGCGTAGTTGCCGCCGGTCTTCGCGGCGCCCATGCCGCCGCGGCCCGCGCGAGCGTACTCGCGGGAGACCCAGATGGTCACCGGCTTGAGCTCGCCGCCGAAGTAGTTGCCGGCCGGGGAGGCGATCACCATGTACCGCACCTCCTTGGCCGGGCGCACGCCCAGGAACGCCTCGGTGGCGAACATGAACGGGCGCAGGTACAGGGACTGCCCCTCGCCGGTGGGGACCCAGTCCCGGTCGGCCTCGAGCTGGGCCTTGAGGGAGCCGAGGAACATCTCCTCGGGCAGCTCGGGCAGCGCGAGGCGACGGGCGGAGCGGTTCAGGCGCGCGGCGTTGGCCTCGGGGCGGAACGTCCACACGGACCCGTCCTCGTGGCGGTAGGCCTTGAGGCCCTCGAAGATCTCCTGGCCGTAGTGCAGCACGGAGGCGGAGGGGTCCAGGGAGAGCGGGCCGTAGGGCTCCACGCGGGCGTCGTGCCAGGCGCCGCCGTCCTCGCTCCAGGTCCAGTCGATGGAGACCATGTGGTCCGTGAAGACCTTGCCGAAGCCGGGATCCTGCAGGATCTCGGCGCGCTCCTCCTCCGACAACGGGGACAGGTGCGGCTGACGCGTGAACACGGTCTCGGACACGGTGGGATCACTCCTCGTGACGGGTGGCGGGGCGGGGCGCCGGCGCCGGGGACGACGCGCGGGGCCACGGCCTGTGGCGCAGGACACGCGCAGGCCGTGGACCCATCCTAGACCCGCCCGGGGCGGCCGCTCGGCCCCGCCGGAGGCGTCGGCTCAGACCCGCCGGAGGCGTCGCCTCAGTCCCGCCGGAGCCGAGGCTCAGACGCGCCGGAGGCGTCGGCTCAGACGCGCGCGGCGACGTCGGCGCCCACCTCGGCGGTGGACCCGCGGGCGCCGTCGACCCGGTCCTTCAGGTGGGCCCAGACGGCGGTGCGCACGCGCTGGGCCGCGCCGGTCTCCCCCACGTGCTCCAGGAGCAGGGCGGCGGAGAGGATGGCGGCCACCGGGTCCGCGACGCCCTGGCCGGCGATGTCCGGCGCGGAGCCGTGCACGGGTTCGAACATGGACGGGGCGGTGCCCTCCACGTTGATGTTGCCGGAGGCGGCCAGGCCGATGCCGCCGGTCACGGCGGCGGCGAGGTCGGTGAGGATGTCCCCGAAGAGGTTGTCCGTGACGATCACGTCGAAGCGCGCGGGGTCCGTGGTGAGGAAGATCGTGGCGGCGTCCACGTGCATGTAGTCCCAGCTCACCTCGGGGAAGTCCGCGGCGACGGCCTCCACGGTGCGCCGCCACAGGTGCCCGGCGTGGACCAGCACGTTGTGCTTGTGCACGAGGGTGAGCCGCTTGCGCTCCCCCGCGGCGGCACGGGCGAAGGCGTCCTCGACGACGCGGCGCACGCCGTGGGCGGTGTTCACCGAGACCTCGGTGGCGATCTCGTGAGGGGTGCCGGTGCGGATGGCGCCGCCGTTGCCCACGTAGGGGCCCTCGGTGCCCTCGCGGACCACGGTGAAGTCGATCGTCCCCGGCTCGGCCAGGGGGCTGACCGCGCCGGGCAGCAGGGCGGCCGGGCGCAGGTTCACGCCGTGGTCCAGCTCGAAGCGCAGGCGCAGGAGCATGCCGCGCTCGATCAGGCCGGAGGGAATGCGCTCGTCGCCGGGGGCGGCGCCCACGGCGCCGAACAGGATGGCGTCGTGGACGCGCAGGGCCTCGAGCGTCTCGTCCGGGAGCGCCTCCCCCGTCCGGAGCCAGTGCTCGGCGCCGAGCGGGTAGGGGGTGAGGCGCGCCTCGGGGCGGCCCTCGGCGCGCAGCGCGGCCTGGAGGACGGCGGCGGCCTGCTCCGTCACCTCGGGGCCGATGCCGTCGCCGCCGATGACGGCGATGTCCAGGGGGTCTGCGGAGGGGCGCGTGCTCTCGGTCATGCGCCTCAGGCTACGACCAGGGCCGGGGTGGACCACATCGTGTGACGCGCCGTCTCAGCCTGCGGACCCTCAGACCCCACGCCAGGGCCGGCAGACACGCCGCTTCCGGTGCGACGTCGCGGCGTGTCTGCTGGCCCTGGCGAACGGGGGGGGAGGTCAGGCCTCAGCCGGCTCCTCGTGGCGCGGGAACACGCCCTCGGGCTTCGGCAGGGCGGTGCCGGGCACCAGGTCCTCGTGGAAGGCCGCGAAGGAGCGCGGGCCCTGGCCGGAGGCGCCGGTGCGGCCGGCGTCGCCCTCGGCGGGGACGCCGAGCAGGTCCAGCAGGCGCGAGGCCGACACCGGCATCACCGGCTGGACCAGCAGGGCCACCCGGCGCACGGCCTGGAGCGTCACGTACAGGACAGTGCGCATGCGCGGCTCGTCCGTCTTGCGCAGCACCCACGGGGCCTGGTCCGCGAAGTACGCGTTGACCTCGCCGAGCACGCGCCAGGTCTCCTCGAGGGCGTCGTGGAAGTCCTGCACGGCGTACGCGGTGCGCGAGCGCTCGAGCAGGGCGTCCACCTGGGCCAGGACGGCCTCGTCCTCGGCGGTCAGCGGCCCCGGCTGCGGGACGGCGGCCTCGCAGTTCTTGGCGACCATGGACAGGGAGCGCTGGGCGAGGTTGCCCAGGTTGTTGGCCAGGTCCGCGTTCTTGCGGCTCACCACGGCCTCGTGGCTGTAGGAGCCGTCCGCGCCGAACGGGAACTCGCGCAGCAGGAAGAAGCGGATGGCGTCCAGCCCGTAGCGGGCCACCCAGTCGCGCGGGTGCACCACGTTGCCCAGGGACTTGGACATCTTGGCGCCGTTGTTGTTCAGGAACCCGTGGATCATCACGCGCTTCGGCAGCTCGATCCCCGCGGACATCAGGAACGCGGGCCAGAAGATGCAGTGGAAGCGGGAGATGTCCTTGCCGATCACGTGCAGGTCGGCCGGCCAGTAGCGGCCAAAGGCCTCCGGGTCGCGGCCCGGCCAGCCGGCGCCGGTGAGGTAGTTGGTCAGCGCGTCCACCCACACGTAGGTGACGTGGTCCGCGCGGCGGTCGGCGTCCTCGGCGTCCGGGTCCACGGGCGCCGGCAGGGGCACGCCCCAGTCGAAGGAGGTGCGGGAGATGGACAGGTCCTCCAGGCCGTCCTCCACGAAGCGGATGACCTCGTTGAAGCGGTAGCGCGGCGCGGCGAACTCCGGGTTGCGCCGGTAGTGCTCGAGCAGCGGCTCCTGGTACTTGGAGAGGCGGAAGAAGTAGGACTCCTCCTCGGTCCATGTGACCTCGGTGCCCGTCTCCACGGCCCGACGCACGCCGTCCTCGCCCACGGCGGTCTCGTCCTCGCCGAAGTAGCGCTCGTCGCGCACGGAGTACCAGCCGGCGTAGGAGCCGAGGTAGACGTCCCCGTTGGCCTCCATGCGGCGCCAGATCTCCTGCACCGCCTCGGCGTGGTCTGCGTCCGTGGTGCGGATGAAGCGGTCGTAGGAGATGTCGAGCACCTCGTCGTCCATCTCCTTGAACACCGCGGCGTTGCGCGTGGCCAGCTCGAGGGCGGTCACACCCTCCCGCTGCGCCGTCTGCTCCATCTTCTGCCCGTGCTCGTCCGTGCCGGTCAGGAATCGCACGTCCCGCCCGTCGAGCCGCTGGAAGCGGGCCATCGCGTCCGTGGCGATGTACTCGTAGGCGTGGCCGATGTGGGGCTCGCCGTTCGGGTAGGAGATGGCCGTGGTCAGGTAGTACGGGGCGCGGGCGTCAGTCACAGCAGTCGAGTCTACCGGCGGCTCAGCGGCCGGCCGGGGCCGCGTCGTCGTGCTCCGCGGCCGCGGGCAGGCCGTCGGTGGTGACGAGCAGGCTGCCCGGGGCGCGGCGCAGGTGCAGGTGCGCCCAGGGGGCCACGATGAGCAGGGATGAGCCGATCATCTCGGTCAGCTCCTCCAGGTGGGTCACGGCGTGGTACGCCCAGGACGCGCGGGCGATGTTGAAGACCAGCGGCACGGCCTCGAGCCCGATGGCGCCGACGAAGAACACGACGATGCCGGTCACGGTGAGCGCGCGGGTGCGACGGGGCAGCATCATGGCGGTCAGGGCGAGCAGGGCGATGACGGCCAGCGCGAGCGGCACGCCGAGGATGAGTCCCTGGAAGGCGTGCAGGGGGTTCTCCGGCGTGAACGGGAGGGCGTCCCACACCTCGCCGAGGCGCTCGTGGATCTGTGTGAACTCGTCCAGGCTCATCGCGGCCAGGAGCGCGGAGGGGGTGAGCCAGGCCAGCAGTGCCAGCGGCCGGTCCGCGCGCAGCGAGCGGCGCACGAGCCCGACGACGGCGAAGCCGATCGCGCCGAGCAGCAGCAGTCCGGAGCTCCACCACGCGGTCAGGTTGGTCTCGTGGTTGAGGTCGAAGAACTGCCGCCACCACGGCAGCTCGCGCACGCCGAGCCCGAACAGGAAGGGGATCGCGAACGACCACGCGGCCAGCGCGACGCTGACGCCGATGAGGGTGAGCGCCACGCGGCGCGCCCACCGGCCCTGCACCGGCTGGCCCGCCGCGGGGTCCGCCTCGGCGGGCCGGACGGCGCCCGACGCCGTGACCGACCCGGCGCCCGACCCGGGGTCGGCGAGGGGGGCGGGAACGGCGGACTGCTCGGCGCTGCGCTTCATGGAGACCATCTGACCACGTCCAGGTGAGGCGCGGATGAGATGACGCGCGGGCGGGGCCGGGGGTCCGGCTCCGCCCGCGCGTCGGGCTCGTGCGGGGAGACGCTCAGGCGGAGAGGTCCACCTCGGCCACGCGCGAGGCGCCGATGGCGGCGGCCAGGGCGGTGGCCGTGTCCCCGGAGAGCGCGCCGTCGAGGGTGAGCACGGCGAGGGCCTCGCCCTCGTCGTCACGGGACACGTCCATGCCGGCGATGTTCACGCCCTGCACGCCGAGGGCCTGGCCCAGGACGCCGATCACGCCCGGACGGTCCTCGTAGGTGAACACGAGCAGGTGGTCGGCCAGCGGCACCTCGAGCTCGTGGCGGTCCACGCCCACGAGCTTCTGGATCTGGCGTGGGCCGGTGAGGGTGCCGGTCACCGAGACCTGCGTGCCCTGGGCGGTGGCGGCGCGCAGCGTGACGGTGTTGCGGTAGGACTCGGAGACGGGCGTGGTGGTGAGCCGGCACTCCACGCCGCGCTGCTCGGCCAGCATGGGGGCGTTCACGTAGGAGACCTGATCCGAGACGATGTCCGTGAACACGCCCTTGAGGGCGGCCAGTCGCATCGCCGAGACGTCGTGCTCGGCGATCTCGCCGGCGATCTCCACCTCGACGGCGGTGAGGGACTGCTCCCCCACCAGCGAGGTGAGCACGCGGCCCAGCTTCTCGGCCAGGGGCAGGCCCGGGCGGACGTCCTCGTGGATCACGCCGCCGGCCACGTTCACGGCGTCCGGGACGAGCTCGCCGGACAGGGCCAGGCGCACGGAGCCGGCGACGGCGACGCCGGCCTTCTCCTGGGCCTCGGCGGTGGAGGCGCCCAGGTGCGGGGTGACGACGGCCGAGTCCTGCGCGAAGAACGCGAGGTCCGTGGCCGGCTCGGTGCTGAACACGTCGATGCCGGCGCCGGCGATGGCCCCCGACTCGAGGGCGCGGGCGAGGGCGTCCTCGTCCACCAGGCCGCCGCGGGCCACGTTGACCACCACGGCGGTGTCCTTCATGCGGGCGAACTGCTCGTCGCCGATCATGCCGACCGTCTCCGGGGTCTTGGGCATGTGGATGGTGACGAAGTCCGCGCTCTCGAGCAGCTGGTCCAGCTCCACGAGGGTGGCGCCGAGCTGCTGGGCGCGGGCGGTGGTCACGTAGGGGTCGTAGGCGAGGATCTCCATGCCGAAGGCGCGCATGCGCTCGGCCACGAGGGCGCCGATGCGGCCCAGGCCGATCACGCCGAGCTTCTTGCCGTACAGCTCCACGCCGGTGTACTTCGAGCGCTTCCACTCCCCCGCCTTCAACGAGCGGTTGGCGGCGGCGATGTTGCGGGCGGTGGCCAGGATGTGGCCGCAGGTGAGCTCGGCGGCGGAGATGATGTTCGACGTCGGCGCGTTGACGACCATGACGCCGGCCTCGGTGGCGGCGGGCACGTCCACGTTGTCCAGCCCGACGCCGGCGCGCGCGATGACCTTCAGCTGCGGCGCGGCGGCGATCGCCTCGGCGTCCATCTGAGTGGCCGAGCGGATCAGCACCGCGTCGACGTCCCGCAGGTCCTCGAGGAGGCGGGCGCGGTCGGCGCCGTCCGTGCGGCGGATCTCGAAGTCGGGGCCGAGGGCCTCAACGGTGGCGGGCGAGAGTTCCTCGGCGATCAGGACGACGGGCTGGGCTGCGCTCACGGGTGCTCCTGGAGGTGTGGTGCGGTGGGATGGGAGGCGGGCCGGCCCGCGCTCCGGTTCGAGCCTAGACGCGTGACCGGACCGCGGCCGGAATGCGACGCCGGCCCCGGAGCACGATGCCCGGGGCCGGCGTCGGGGGCTCGGGCGGCTCAGCGGGCCGCGGTGCCCTCGGTGTAGTCGTCGTCCGCGTCCTTGAGCCAGGAGAACATCTCGCGCAGCTCGCGGCCGGTCTTCTCGATCGGGTGGGCCTCGCCCTTGGCGCGGAGCTCCTTGAACTCGGGCGCACCGGCCTTCTGGTCGTCCATGAAGCGCTGCGCGAAGGCGCCGGACTGGATGTCGGCGAGGACCGCCTTCATGTTCTCCTTCACGTCGGGGGTGATGACACGGGGGCCGGAGACGTAGTCGCCGTACTCCGCGGTGTCGGAGATGGACCAGCGCTGCTTGGCGATGCCGCCCTCGACCATGAGGTCGACGATGAGCTTCAGCTCGTGCAGCACCTCGAAGTAGGCGATCTCGGGCTGGTAGCCGGCCTCGGTGAGGGTCTCGAAGCCGTACTGCACGAGCTGGGAGGCGCCGCCGCAGAGCACGGCCTGCTCGCCGAACAGGTCGGTCTCGGTCTCCTCGGTGAAGGTCGTCTCGATGACGCCGGCGCGGGTGCCGCCCACGGCCTTGGCGTAGGACAGGGCGAGGGCGTGGGCCTGGCCGGAGGCGTCCTTCTCGACGGCGATCAGCGCGGGCACGCCGCGGCCGGCCTCGAACTCGCGGCGCACCACGTGGCCCGGGCCCTTGGGGGCGACCAGGGCGACGTCGACGCCCTCGGGGGCCTGGATGTAGCCGAAGCGCACGTTGAAGCCGTGCGCGAAGAACAGGGCGTCGCCCTCCTGCAGGTTGCCGGCGATGTGCTGGTCGTACACGTCGGCCTGGACCTGGTCCGGGGTGAGGATCATGATCAGGTCGGCCTCGGCGGCGGCGGTGGCGACGTCGACGACGCGCAGGCCCTCGGCCTCGGCCTTGGCGCGGGACTTGGAGCCCTCGGCGAGGCCGATGCGCACGTCCACGCCGGAGTCGCGCAGCGACAGGGCGTGGGCGTGGCCCTGGGAGCCGTAGCCGATGACGGCCACGGTGCGGCCCTGGACGATCGACAGGTCGGCGTCGTCGTCGTAGAACTTCTTCACGGTCATGCTGTTCTCCTCACGGAATGGGTGGATCGGGACGGTCAGCGGGCCAGGGCGCGGTCGGTCATGGACCGCGGACCCCGGGCGAGGGCGAGGGTGCCCGAGCGGACGAGCTCACGCACGCCGTAGGGCTCCATCATCTCGAGGAAGGCCTCGAGCTTGTCACGGGTGCCGGTGGCCTCGAGGGTCAGGGACTCCGGGGCCACGTCGACGACGTGGGCGCGGAACAGGTCGGCCGCCTGGACGACCTGGCCGCGGGTGGCCGCGTCGGCGCGCACCTTCACGAGCAGGTGGTCGCGCTGCACGGAGGAGTCGGGCGTGAGCTCGACGACCTTGATCACGTTGATCAGCTTGTTCAGCTGCTTGGTGACCTGCTCGAGCAGGTCCGTGTCGGCGTCGACGACCACGGTGATCCGGGATAGGCCCTCGACCTCCGTGACGCCCACGGCCAGCGAGTGGATGTTGAACGCGCGCCGGGCGAAGAGGCCGGCCACGCGGGTCAGGGTGCCGGGCACGTCCTCGACGAGCACGGACAGGGTGTGGCGTTCCATCGTTGCCCTCCTCAGTCTTCCTGGTCCCAGTCGGGCGTCATGCCCCGGGCCACCTGGATCGCGTCGTTGCTGACCCCCGCGGGGACCATCGGCCAGACCATGGCGTCGCGGGAGACCACGAAGTCCACGATCACGGGCCGGTCGTCGATGGCCAGGGCCTGGCGGATGGTGTCGTCCAGGTCCTCCCGGCGGTCGCAGCGCAGGCCCGCGGCGCCGTAGGCGTCGGCGAGCTTGACGAAGTCCGGCACCCGGGCGGTGTCATGGCCCGTGTTCAGGTCCGTGTTCGAGTAGCGCCCGTCGTAGAAGAGGGTCTGCCACTGCCGCACCATGCCCAGCGAGGAGTTGTTGATCACCGCGATCTTGATGGGGATGCGGTTGATCACGCACGTGGCGAGCTCCTGGTTGGTCATCTGGAAGCAGCCGTCGCCGTCGATGGCCCAGACCACGCGGTCGGGTTCGCCCACCTGCGCCCCCATCGCGGCGGGGACGGCGAAGCCCATCGTCCCGAGACCGGCCGAGTTGAGCCATTGGCGCGGCCGCTCGTAGGCGACGAACTGGCTGGCCCACATCTGATGCTGGCCGACGCCGGCCACGTAGGCGGCCTCGGGGCCGGACAGCGCCGAGATCCGGGAGATCACCTCCTGGGGCGCGAGGAGGCCGTCCTCGGTCTCGGTCCAGCCCATCGGGTAGGTGTCCTGCAGGCGCCGCAGCACCGCCCACCAGTCGGCGAGGTCGGGCAGCGACTCGGTGTCCGTCGCGAGCTCGGCCGCCAGGTCCGGGATGATCTCCTTGACGTGGCCGACGATCGGCACGTCCGCGGTGCGGTTCTTGGAGATCTCGGCCGGGTCGATGTCCGCGTGGATCACGCGGGCGCCGGGGGCGAACGAGGGCAGGTGACCGGTCACGCGGTCGTCGAAGCGGGCGCCGAGCGTGATCAGCAGGTCGGCCTGCTGGAGCGCGGCCACGGCGGGGACGCCGCCGTGCATGCCCGGCATGCCCAGGTGCTGGGGGTGCGAGTCGGGGAAGACGCCGCGGGCGGTGAGGGTGGTGACCACCGGGGTGCCCGTGAGCTCGGCGAGGGCGCGCAGCTCCTCGTGGGCCTCGCCGCGGGCCACGCCGCCGCCCACGTACAGCACGGGGCGCCGGGCCTCGCGGATCAGCCGGGCGGCCTCGCGGATCTGTCGGGGGTGGCCGCGCAGGACGGGGCGGTAGCCGGGCAGGTCGACCCGGGGCGGCCACGCGAACTCGAACTCGCCCTGCTGGGCGTCCTTGGTGACGTCCACGAGCACGGGCCCGGGCCGCCCCGTGGCGGCGATGTGGAACGCCTCGGCGAGGGCCTGGGGGATGTCCTCGGGCCGGGTCACGAGCCGGGAGTGCTTGGTGATGGGCATCGTGATGCCCACGATGTCCGCCTCCTGGAAGGCGTCGGAGCCGATCGCGGCGGAGCTCACCTGGCCGGTGATGAAGACGACGGCCTGGGAGTCCATGTGGGCGTCCGCGATGGCGGTCACCAGGTTGGTGGCGCCGGGGCCGGAGGTGGCGATGGCCACGCCGACCTTGCCGGTGGCCAGGTGGTAGCCCTGCGCCGCGTGACCGGCGCCCTGCTCGTGGCGCACCAGGATGTGGCGGATCTGGTCGGAGTCCATGAGCGGGTCGTAGGTCGGCAGGATGGCGCCCCCGGGCAGGCCGAAGACGTCGGTGACCCCGAGCTCCTCGAGCGCGCGGATGATGCCCTCGGAGCCGGTCATCAGGGTGGGCTCCACGCGGTTGCCCTCGCCGGGGACGCGGGGCTCCACGGTGTCGGGTCGGACGGCGGGCCGGCGCTCCTGCGGTCGGGCCTGCTCCTCCGGGCGGGAGGCCGGCGTCGGGACCGGCGGGACCGCCGCGCGGGCGTCGCGGGGGGTCGTGCTCATGGGGTCACCTCACTGCGTTCGTCGCATCGTCGACGCGCCGCGCGCGGGGCGCGGCACGGTGGTACGGGGGTGCTGCTGGGCCGTCGTCCTGCGCGGGGTCCTGGACCGCGCCGGAGCTCTGGCGGGGGCGTGGCCGGGTCTGAGGTGGGGACCTGACCGTGCGGTACGTCGGTGTGCCCTCAGTATGGCCACGGCGCGCGGCGCGCCTCCACTCGGCGGGCGTCAGTCTCACATCCCGAGATGCGTGTTCGGAATGCGAGACCGACACCGCGTCAGCCGAGGTACGCGCCCTCGGCGGCCGAGTGCACGAGCTTGGCGTACTTGCCCAGCACGCCGGTGGTGAACTTCGGCGGCACGGGCGTCCACTCGCGGCGGCGCGCCTCCAGCTCCTCCTCCGCGACCTGCACGTCCAGCGTGCGGCCGGCGATGTCCACGCGGATCCGGTCGCCGTCGCGCACCAGGCCGATCGGGCCGCCGTCGGCCGCCTCGGGGGCGATGTGCCCGATGCACAGCCCCGTGGTGCCGCCGGAGAACCGGCCGTCCGTGAGCAGCAGGACGTCCTTGCCCAGGCCGGCACCCTTGATGGCGCCGGTGATCGCGAGCATCTCGCGCATGCCGGGACCGCCGCGGGGGCCCTCGTAGCGGATCACGACGACGTCGCCCGCCGCGATGGTGCCGTCCTCGAGCGCGTCCATCGCGGCACGCTCGCGGTCGAACACGCGGGCGGTGCCCTCGAAGACGTCCGCGTCGAAGCCGGCCGACTTCACCACGGCGCCCTCAGGGGCGAGGCTGCCGTGCAGGATCGCGATGCCGCCGTTGGGGTGCATCGGGCGGTCCATGGTGCGGATGACGTCCCCGTCCACGGGGTCCGGGGCGAGCTCGGCGAGGTTCTCGGCCACGGTGCGGCCGGTGACGGTCAGCGCGTCCCCGTGCAGCAGGCCCTCGTCCAGCAGCGCCTTCATCACCACGGGCACGCCGCCCACCCGGTCCACGTCCGTCATGACGTAGCGGCCGAAGGGCTTGAGGTCGGCGATGTGCGGGGTGCGGTCCCCCACGCGGTTGAAGTCCTCGAGGCTCAGGTCCACGCCGGCCTCGCGGGCGATGGCCAGCAGGTGCAGGACGGCGTTGGTGGAGCCGCCGAAGGCCATGGTCACGGCGATCGCGTTCTCGAACGCGCCCTTGGTCATGATGTCGCGGGCCGTGATGCCCTGGCGCAGCATGTTCACGACGGCGGCGCCGGAGCGGCGCGCGAAGTCGTCGCGGCGGCGGTCCGGCGAGGGCGGGGTCGCCGAGCCCGGCAGGGACATGCCCAGGGCCTCGCCGACGGAGGCCATGGTGTTGGCGGTGTACATGCCGCCGCACGCGCCCTCCGTCGGCACGATCGCCTTCTCGATGCGCAGCAGGTCCTCCTCGCTCATCAAGCCACGGGCGCACGCGCCCACCGCCTCGAAGGCGTCGATGATCGTGACCTGCTTCTCCGTGCCGTCGCTCAGGCGGGCGTGGCCGGGCATGGTGGAGCCGGCGTAGACGAACACGCTGGCCAGGTCCAGGCGCGCGGCGGCCATGAGCATGCCGGGCAGGGACTTGTCGCAGCCGGCGAGCAGGACGGAGCCGTCCAGGCGCTCGGCCATCATCACGGTCTCCACGGAGTCCGCGATCACCTCGCGGGAGACGAGGGAGAAGTGCATGCCCTCGTGGCCCATGGAGATGCCGTCCGAGACGGAGACGGTGCCGAACTCGAGCGGGAAGCCGCCGTCGGCGTGGACGCCCTCCTTGGCGGCCTGGGCGAGCCGGTCGAGGGAGAGGTTGCAGGGCGTGATCTCGTTCCAGGACGAGGCGATGCCGATCTGCGGCTTGGCGAAGTCCGCGTCGCCCAGGCCGACGGCACGCAGCATGCCGCGCGAGGCGGCGCGCTCCATGCCGTCCGTGACGTCGCGCGAGCGCGGCTTCATGTCCGGGGCGGCGGACGGGGTGCGGGGGGTCGACGCGGCGGTGTCCATGCCGCGGAGTCTAGTGACGCGCCCGCGCCCGCCGGCGGGCCGCGACCGCGTGTGACGGTCGGGCGCGGCGGCATGACAGGCCCCGACGCCGCCGCGTACGTTGGGGGCATGGACTCGCCGACCCTCCAGAGACGCCTGCGCGGCGTCTTCGACGCGCGCGTGTTCAACCACGGCGACTACAACGTGGTCTACGGCCAGCCCTCGGGCTCCTCCTCCCCCCTGGTGATCGGCTACCGGCACCAGCCCCTGGAGATGCTGCTGTGCCCCTTCGACCCGACGTCGACGCGGGACGACGCGCCGGCCGACGCCCCCGCCGCGGACGCCCCCGAGGAGGACCCGCACGGCCCGGTGGCCGAGCCCTCCTCCCACGGCACGGACGTCGTCGGGGTGGCCCTGGGCAACGTCGCCACCGTGGCGGACACCGGCAGCGGCTACCAGGTGGAGACCGTCACCGGCTTCCGCACGTGGTTCGACGTCCCGGAGCACACCCGCGTGCCCGTGGGGGACCTCACCGAGGACGGTACGGCCGGGCTCGACCAGGCCGAGGACGCCGTCGACTTCCACGCCTTCATGACCGCGTTCATGGACGAGCTGGACCGCCTCTACGCGGCCCCGGAGGCCGGTGAGACGGACGTCACGGGCCCCGATTTGCACGCTCGCTGAAACCGCTGGTAGCGTTTCACCTCGTTGCACGGCGCACCGGAGAGATCCGAGAGGCGGTGCGGCACCTGCACCTCTAGCTCAATCGGTAGAGCATCTGACTCTTAATCAGCAGGTTCCGGGTTCGAGTCCCGGGGGGTGCACCACGGACCGAAGGCCCCGTCTCCACGGAGACGGGGCCTTCGCCGTCCCCGGCCCCCCTCCCCGCCCTGCGGCGCGCTCCCCCGTAGGCTGAGGCGCATGAGCGACACGACCCAGAACCGCCTCCAGCCGGGCGACATCGCGCCCGCCTTCACCCTCCAGGACCAGGACGGCCGCCCGGTCTCCCTGCGGGACAGCGCGGGCAAGAGCACGATCGTCTACTTCTACCCGGCCGCCTCCACGCCGGGCTGCACCACCCAGGCCTGCGACTTCCGGGACAGTCTCGCCTCGCTGACCGCCGCCGGCTACGTGGTGCTCGGCGTCTCCCCCGACCCCATCGGCAAGATCATCCGCTTCGCCCAGAAGGAGGGGCTGACCTTCTCCCTGCTCTCGGACGAGGACCACGCCGTGGCCGAGGCCTACGGCGCCTGGGGCGAGAAGAAGAACTACGGGCGCACCTACGAGGGCCTGATCCGCTCGACCGTGGTGGTCGGCCCGGACGGCCGCGTCACCCACGCCCAGTACAACGTCAAGGCCACCGGCCACGTGGCCCGGCTGCGCCGCACCCTGGGCCTCGACGAGGCCTGACCCGACCCCGGCCGCGTCACGGGCGCGCACGGTAGGATCGTGGCTCGCCCCGCCGTGCGGGGCGTGCGCGGGCGTGGCGGAACTGGCAGACGCGCTGGATTTAGGTTCCAGTGTCCTGGACGTGGGGGTTCGAATCCCCCCGCCCGCACTCCGGCGCCCCGCCCGTCGCCGCCGTCGCCCCTCAGGAGGAGAGAGCCATGCAGCCCAGCCGCCGCGCCCTCCTCGGCGCCGGCCTCGGCGCCCTCGGACTCGGCCTCGGCGGCTGCGCGGGCACCCCGACGCCGGCCCGCTCGGCCTCGGGCACGGCCGCGGCGACCCCGTCCGGCCCGAGCCGGCTGCTCGTGGTCGGTGCCCCGGGCCGCCCCTTCACCCGTGACTCGGCCCGCGCGTGGGACAGCGAGTCCTTCCGCATCATCCGCCAGGTGCTCGAGACCCTGCTGGGCGTGGACCCGGACACCGGCGCGCCGACGCCGCGACTGGCCGAGCGCCACGAGGTCTCCGCGGACGGCCGCGTGCACGCCTTCCACCTCGTCCCCGGTCTCGTCTTCGACGACGGCGAGCCCTGCGACGCCGACGCGGTGGTCGCCAACATCCGACGCTGGGCCCAGGCCCCCGCGCCCGTGGAGGGCTCCGTCCCGATGCCGTCCTCCTTCGTCTCGGCGTTCGGCGGCCACGAGGGCGAGGAGGGCTCGGTCTACGCCGGCGTGGAGGCCCGCGGCGCCCACGAGGTCCGGCTGCGCCTGACCTCCCCGCTGCGCCACCTGGCCGCCGCCCTGAGCTCGCCCGCGTTCGCGATCTCCTCCCCCGCCTCGTGGGAGCGCACCGTCCCCGTGGACGGGGTGGAGACGGTCACCCCCGCCGGCACCGGCCCGTACCGCTGGGCCACCGAGGCCGAGGTCGCCGAGCTCTCCCGCGACCAGCCGGACGGTGCGGACGTCGCCTACCTCGTGCCCAGCGCGAGCCACCGCGGCGAGGAGCCGGCGGTGCGCCCCGTCGTCGTCCACCCGTGGGGCCGGGCCACCACCCGCCTGCGCGAGCTGCGCCGCGGTACCGCGGACGTGATCGACGTCGTCGCCCCGGGCCAGCTGCGCCCCCTCGTCGAGGCCGGCACGCAGGTGCTGCCCCGCGACCCGCTGGCCGTCCTGTACGTGGGGATGAACCTGGACCACCCCCGGATCCGCTCCCAGTACCTGCGCCAGGCGATCGCCTACGCCGTGGACCGGCCGCGGATCGCCGCGAGCGACGTGTTCCTCGAGGGCACCCGGCTGGCCCACGACCTCGTGCCCCCGGCCCTGGGCGTCGGCGACGAGGAGGCGCGCCGCTACGACGTGAACCCCGCGCAGGCGCGGCGGCTCGTCGAGCTCTCGGGCTACGACGGCGAGGAGCTCGAGTTCCTCTACCCCGCGGGCACGGCCCGCCCGTCCATGCCGGAGCCGGAGCGCGTCTACGCGATGGTCGCCCAGGACCTGGGCGCCATCGGCCTGCACATCACCCCCGTGCCGGTGCCGGCCGACCACGACTACCTCAGGGCCGTCGTCTCCCGCCCCACACGCGCCCTGCACCTGATGGGCCGCAACGGCGCGTACCGGGACCCACACGCGTTCCTCGAGCCGTTCGCCCGCTCGTGGCGCGCGGAGACCGGCTACCGCAACCCGCGCGTCATCCAGGACGTCGACGCCGCGGCCTCCGAGCAGGACGACGAGGCCCGGCGCGGCCTCTTCCGCCGGGTCGTGCGCGCCATGGCGCTGGACCTGCCCGCCCTGCCCCTGGTGTACCCGATCTCCGCGCTGGCCACGGGCCCCCGCGTCGCCTCCTACCCGACGTCGCCCCAGTTGGACGAGCCGTTCGCACGCGTCCACCTGACCGAGGGCTGAGTCCGCCGGTAGTAGAGTGGGGCACCACGGCGCCCCGTCACGACCCGCCCACGCAGGCCCGGTCACGGTGCGCCCGACCGCCGTCGTTCTGCCCCAGGAGTTGACCGTGCCCACCCCCTCGTCCGCCACCACCCACGACGTCGTCCTGATCGGCGGCGGCATCATGAGCGCCACGCTCGGCGTCCTGCTGCAGCGCCTCGAGCCCACCTGGTCGATCGCCCTCTACGAGAACCTGGACCAGGCCGGCCTGGAGTCCTCCGACCCGTGGAACAACGCCGGCACCGGGCACGCCGCCCTCTGCGAGCTGAACTATGCGCCGCTGGGCAAGGACGGGACGGTGGACGTCACCAAGGCGCTCGGCATCAACGAGCAGTTCTGGACCTCCCGCCAGTTCTGGTCCTCCCTCGTGAAGGACGGCACGCTCCAGGACCCCAAGACCTTCATCAACCCGCTGCCGCACATGTCCTTCGTGTGGGGCGACGCCCACGCCGACTACCTGCGCACCCGCTACGAGGCGATGTCCGCCCAGCCGCTGTTCGCGCAGATGGAGCACACCGAGGACCCCGCCACCATCGCCGAGTGGGCGCCCCTGCTCATCGAGGGCCGCGAGGACGCCGGCCGCATCGCCGCCTCGCGCGTCGTCGGCGGCACGGACGTGGACTTCGGCTCGCTCACCCGCCAGCTCGTGACGGCCATGGCCGGCGCGGGCGCCGACGTGCGCTTCGGCCACAAGGTGACCGGCCTGAGCCGCGGCACCGACGGCCGCTGGGAGGTCTCCGTCAAGAACAAGGCCGCCGGCACCGAGGTCGTGGACCGCGCCCGCTTCGTGTTCGTGGGCGCCGGCGGCGGCGCGCTGTCCCTGCTGCAGAAGTCCGGCATCCCCGAGGCCAAGGGCTTCGGCGGCTTCCCGGTCTCCGGCCAGTTCCTGCGCTGCACCGACGAGTCCGTGGTGAACCGCCACATGGCCAAGGTCTACGGCCAGGCCGCCGTGGGCGCCCCGCCCATGTCCGTGCCGCACCTGGACACCCGCTTCGTCAACGGCAAGCGCTCCCTGCTGTTCGGCCCCTACGCCGGCTTCTCCACGAACTTCCTCAAGACCGGCTCCTAC
This sequence comes from Micrococcus sp. HG099, assembly GCF_024723355.1. Lineage (NCBI taxonomy): Bacteria > Bacillati > Actinomycetota > Actinomycetes > Micrococcales > Micrococcaceae > Micrococcus > Micrococcus sp. HG099. The sequence continues at coordinate 25,954 of NZ_JANQCJ010000013.1, forward strand.
CTGGACCTGCCGCTGTCCATCCGCCCCCACAACCTCACCACCATGCTGGACGTGGCCAAGGACAACATGGACCTCACCAAGTACCTCGTCACCGAGGTGGTGAAGTCCCAGGACAAGAAAATCGAGTCCCTGAAGGAGTTCTACCCGGAGGCCGAGGGCGGCGACTGGGAGCTCATCACCGCCGGCCAGCGCGTGCAGGTCATGAAGCGCAAGGGCCGGTTCGGCGGCGTCCTGCAGTTCGGCACCGAGGTGGTCACCCACGGCGACGGCTCGATCGGCGGCCTGCTGGGCGCCTCCCCGGGCGCCTCCACCGCCGCGCCCATCATGGTGAAGCTGCTCGATCGCTGCTTCCCGGCGAAGATGGCCGGCTGGGACGGCGCGCTCAAGGAGCTCATCCCCTCGCTGGGCCGCACCCTGAACGACGACCCGGCCCTGCTGGCCGAGGTCAGCGCGTCCACGGACGCCGCGCTCAAGCTGGCCTGACGCCGCCGTGGGAGCGCTCGCCCGGTTCTCTCTTCGCCGGCGGGCGCTCGTCGCGCTCGTCACCGTGTTCATCGCGGTGTTCGGCGTCCTGTCCGCCGGGCAGCTCAAGCGGGAGCTGATCCCCCCGCTCGAGCTGCCCGTCATCTCGGTGTCCACGCTGTACCCGGGGGCGTCCCCCGAGGTCGTGGACTCGCTGGTGGGCGAGCCCCTCGAGACGGCCCTGCAGGCCGTCGAGGGGCTCGAGTCCTCAGGCTCCACCTCCCAGGCGAGCTTCAACTCGATCCAGCTGCAGTTCGCCTACGGCACGGACCTGAACCGGGCCCGCTCCCAGGTGGACCGCGTGGTCTCGAACCTCGCCTCGCAGCTGCCGGAGGAGGCCGAGACCTCCTCCTTCGCCGGCTCCGTCTCCGACTTCCCCGTGGTGTTCCTCGCCCTCTCCGGCGACGAGGACCTGAACGAGCTGCGCCGTCGCGCCGAGGCCGTGCTCGCCCCCCGGCTGCAGAAGCTCGAGGGCGTGCGCGGCGCGGACGTCCTCGGCGGCACCGAGGAGCACGTCTCCGTAGTCCCGGACCCGGAGGCCCTCGCGGCCGCCGGGCTGAGCACCCAGGACATCACCACCGCCCTCGAGGAGAACGCCGGCCTGTTCCCCGTCGGCCAGGTCACCGAGGGCGAGAGCACCTACCCCGTCCAGGCGGGCGCCGCCGTCGAGGACCTCGAGGGCATGCGCGGCATCGTCGTCACCCCGGCCGAGGGCGGCCAGGGGGCGGCCCCGCAGGACCGCACCGCGGACGGCGGCCCGGTGGGCGGAGGCGGCGGCCCGCCCGCGGACGCCGAGGCGACGCCGACCGCGCCCGACGAGCCCGCCGGCGACGGCGAGCCCCGCACCCTCGGCGAGGTCGCCGAGGTCTCCCTCCAGGCCGCCGAGCCCACGTCCGTCACCCGCACCGACGGCGCGGACACCCTCTCCGTCTCCGTGACCGCGACCCCCGATGCCGACCTGGTGGCCGTCTCCGAGGCGGTGCGCGAGGCGCTGCCCGAGCTCGAGTCCGTCGTGGGCGGCGGGGCCGATCTGACGGTCGTGTTCGACCAGGCGCCCTTCATCCAGCAGTCCATCGACACCCTCTTCCAGGAGGGCCTGCTCGGCCTGGCGTTCGCGGTGCTCGTGATCGCCGTCTTCCTGCTCTCGCTGCGCTCCACCCTGGTGACCGCGGTGTCCATCCCGCTGTCCCTGTTGGCGGCCCTGATCGGCGTGGCCGTGTTCGGCTACTCGCTCAACACGCTCACCCTGGGCGCGCTGACCATCTCGATCGGCCGCGTGGTGGACGACGCGATCGTGGTGGTGGAGAACATCCGCCGCCACCTCGACATCGGGGCGGACCGCCGCACCGCGATCCTCATCGGCACCCGCGAGGTCGCGACGGCCATCACCGCCTCCACCCTCGTCTCGGTGGCCGTGTTCCTGCCGATCGCCTTCGTGGGCGGGCTGGCCGGGGAGCTCTTCCGCCCGTTCGCGGTGACCGCCACCGTCGCCCTGCTGGCCTCGCTCGTGGTCGCCCTGACGATCGTCCCGGTGCTGTGCTGGTGGTTCCTGCGGACCCCGCGGCGCCCGGCCGGGGACGACTCCCCCGCCGACGCGGCCGAGGGTGGCGCCCCCGCCGTCTCGGCCGGCGAGCACGGCCACGACGCGCACCCGAGCGCGGCCGGCGGCTGGCTGGCCCGGGCGTACCGGCCGGTGCTGCGCTGGACGCAGCGCCACACGGTCGCCACGCTGGCCGGCGCCGTCGCGGTGCTCGCCGGCACCGCCGCCCTCGTGCCGCTGATCCCCACCAACCTCATCGGGGACACGGGGCAGAACTCGTTCGTGGTCACCGCGGACCAGGAGCCGGGGACCTCCCTGGAGGCCACCGCCGCCGCGGCCGGGGTGATCGAGCGGAGCCTGCTCGAGACCGAGGGCGTGGAGACCGTGCAGTGGACCGCGGGCACCGCCGGCGGCCCGGCCGGGGCGTTCGGCGGCTCCTCCGCAGACCGCGTCCGGTTCACCGTGGTGACGGACGAGGACGCGGACCAGACCGCCCTGCAGGACGGCGTCCGCGCCGACCTGGCCGCCCTCGAGGGGGTCGGCGAGGTCTCCGTGTCCACGCAGCAGGGCCCCGGCGGCGGCCAGGACATCGAGGTGTCCGTCTCCGCCCCCGATCCCCAGGCTCTCGCGACGGCCGCCGACGAGGTGGCCGGCGCCCTGCGCGGCGTCGAGGGCGCCCGCGAGGTCACCACCCCGGCCGCAGACGTGCGGCCGACCTTCCAGGTGGACGTGGACACCGAGGCCGCCGCCCGGCTGGGCCTGACCGAGGAGGCCGTGGCCGGCCAGGCCGCCGCCGCCCTGCAGGCGGTGCCGGTGGGCGACGTCCGGTTCGGCTTCGAGCAGTTCCAGGTGCGCCTGGGCGACCCCGACCCCGTGGAGTCCCTCGAGGCCCTGCGCCAGGTGGCGGTGCAGACTGGCTCCGGCCCGGTCCCGCTCGAGGAGCTCGCCTCGGTGGAGCGGGTGGACGTGCCGGCCCGCGTGACGTCGTCGAACGGCGAGCGGACCGCCGTGGTCACCGTGACCCCGGACGACCAGGACCTCGGCGCCGTCTCACGGCGCGTCACCGAGGCCGTGGACGGGCTCGCGCTCCCGGAGGGCGTCACGGCCACCGTGGGCGGCGCCGCCGAGCAGCAGGCCGCGACGTTCCGCGACCTGGGCCTGGCCCTGCTCGCCGCGATCGCGACCGTGTACGTGGTGATGGTGGCGACCTTCAACTCCCTGCGCCAGCCGCTCGTGCTGCTGGTGTCCATCCCGTTCGCCGCCACGGGCGTGTTCCTGGCCCTGCTGGCCACGGGCACCCCGCTGGGCCTGTCCACGATGATCGGCCTGCTCATGCTGGTGGGCATCGTGGTGACGAACGCGATCGTGCTGATCGACCTGATCAACCAGTACCGCCGCGACCGCGGGATGGGCCTCGACGAGGCGATCGAGGTCGGGGCGCTGAACCGCGTGCGCCCCGTCGTGATGACGGCGCTGGCCACGATCCTGGCTATGGTCCCGATGGCGCTGGGCGTCACGGGCCACTCCGGCTTCATCTCCCAGCCGCTGGCGGTGGCCGTGGTGGGCGGCCTGCTCTCCTCCACGCTGCTCACGCTCGTGCTCGTGCCGGTGCTGTACCGGCTCACCGAGGCGCGCGGCGAGCGGCGGATCCAGGCCGAGCGCGCCGAGCAGGCGCGCCGGGACGAGGAGACCCGGCGACGGGCGGCCGAGGCCGTGGCCGAGCGGGCGGCGGCCGAGCAGGCGGAATCCGCGCGGGC
>NZ_JANQCJ010000140.1:0-5330 GCF_024723355.1 Micrococcus sp. HG099
GCCGGGACGGCCGCGGCGCCGCGGCGAGCCCCACCCGGGGCAGCCAGTCCGCCGAGGACCCGGCGGGCTCCCCCAGCCCGGCGTGCGCCCACGCCTCGAGGCCGGGCAGGCCGGCGAGGCCGAACCAGTGGTCGTAGTGGTCGTGGGTGAGCACCGCGACGCCCACGCGGACCCCGGTCAGCCGCCCCGCGACGTCGTCGGCCGCCGCGCGCAGCGCCGCCCCCTGCGCCGGGAACGTGCCGACGTCCACGAGCAGCGCCCGCTCCCGGCCCACCACGAGCCCGACGTTCACGCCCTCGGGCTCGCAGCGGGCCACGAGCACGCGCCCGCACGCCGAGACCGGCTCGAACGGCCCGTTCTCCCAGCCCGCCGCACGCTCCGGCATCAGCCCAGCAGGCTCGCCATCTTCGTGGCGATCATGTCCGTGGCCCGCTGCGGGGCGAAGCGGGAGAGCCGGTCCAGGAACGTGGCGTCCTTGCCCACGGTCACGCGGTAGTCCCCCTTCTCCACGGCCTTGTCCACGATGATCCGCGCGGCCTCGGCCGGCGGCAGTTCGAGGGGGACCTCGCGGCCGATCCCGTTGCCGGAGCCGGTGACGACAAAGGTCTTGTCCTGGGTCTGCATGGGCGTGCTCCTTCTCTTCAGGGACGGTCCACGTCGAGACGCGCGCCGAGGCATGGCGCGTCCCGGGCGGCCGTGCCGCCGTGAGCGGAATCGGGCGTGGCCGCCCTCACGATCCTAGGAAAACGGCAGCCATCGGTCTCGACCGGACCGTCGGTGCTGGCACAATCGCGCCCGAGAACATTTCAAGACTGAAGGGAATCCAGGCATGAAGATCGGCGTGATCGAGGGGTCCATCCGCGAGGGGCGCACCGCCGCCACCGTCACCGACTGGGTGATGGAGCGCGCGCAGGAGCACGTGGCCGGCATCGAGGACGTGGAGGTCGAGCGCATCGTCCTCGCCGACTTCGACGTGCCGCTGCTGACCAGCGCGACCGTCCCCGGCGCCGCGAACGGCCAGTACGACGACGAGCGCGTCTCCGCCTGGGGCCGCGCGATCGCCGCGTGCGACGCCTTCGTGTTCGTCACCCCCGAGTACAACCACTCGGTGCCCGGCGCCTTCAAGAACGCCTTCGACTCCCTCGGCGCGGAGTGGCGGGACAAGGCCGTGGCGTTCGTGGGCTACGGGGCGGCCGGCGGCGTGCGCGCCGTGGAGCACTGGCGCTCGGCCGTGGCCAACTTCAACATGACCGACGTCCGCACGCAGCTGGACTTCAACCTCTTCACCGAGTTCGACGCGGACGGTCTGGCCCCGCGCGAGCGCCGCGCCGAGGAGTTCACCGGCCTCATGGAGCAGCTGATCATCGCCGCGCGCCGCATCGCGGCCGTCTGACCGGCCGGGTCTGATCGGCCGAGTCTGACAGGCCCCGACCGGCCGGGCCGCCCCCGGTCAGGCACGCGCCGCCTCCTGCGGCGCACGCCCCCGAGCCCGTGCGGCCGCGCCCTGCGGCGTGCCGCGCGGGCTCGTGCGCGCCCGGAGCGCGTAGAGGATGCAGGCCAGGTCCACGACCTCCTGCGTGAGGGCGCCCGCGACCGCGGGGATGTGGCCGAACGCGGCCACCAGCATCAGGCCCACGGACAGGGCCACGCCCAGCAGCACAGCCTGCAGCGCAATGCGGTAGGTGTGCCGGCCGATGCGCACGGCCTCCACGGTGCGGCCGATGTCGTCCCGGGTGATGACGACGTCGGCGGACTCCCCCGCCGCGCTCGAGCCGCGCGCGCCCATGGCGATCCCCACGTCCGCCGCGGCGAGCACGGGGGCGTCGTTGACGCCGTCGCCGACCATGATGACCGGCCGCGGCCGCAGCTCCGCGAGCAGGCGCACCTTGTCCTCGGGCAGGAGGGAGTGCGCGACGTCGTCCAGGCCGGCCTCGGCGGCCAGGGAGCGGGCCGTGTGCTCGTTGTCGCCGGTGAGCATGACGGCGCGCTCGAAGCCCTCCGCGCGCAGGGCGGCCACGGTCTCGCCCGCGTTCTCGCGCAGGGCGTCCGCGAGCACGAGCGTGCCCGCGTGGCGGCCGTCCACGCTCACGTACGCCGCCGTCTCGCCCGGCGCGAACCGCGCCTCGGGGGCGTCCGGGGCCACCTCGCGGACGAACGCGAGCTTGCCCACGCGCACCTCGACGGCGGCCCCCGGCTCGTGCGTGTCGGTGCCGGTCCCGGCGCCGGCGCCGCCGTCGGTCCCCCGGACGAGCGCCCGCACGCCGCGCGTGCCCTCCTCCGTGCCCCCACGCGCGGACAGGCGGGCGAGGCCGGCGTCGTCGGCGGCGCGGACCACCGCCTCGGCCATCACGTGCGTGGAGTAGGCCTCGGCCGCCGCCGCGGCCGTGAGCACGGCGTCCGCGGTGAAGCCCTCGGCCGGCTCCACGCGCTGCAGGCGCGGGCGGCCATGGGTGAGGGTGCCGGTCTTGTCGAAGGCGACGGCGCGGGCGTGCGCCAGGGACTCCAGGACGCCGCCGCCCTTGACGATCACGCCGCGGCGCGAGGCCTGGCTCATGCCGCCGAGGAACGCCACCGGGGCGGCGATCAGCAGCGGGCACGGCGTGGCGAGCACGAGCACCTCGGCGAAGCGCACGGGGTCCCCGGAGGCCCACCAGGCGACGCCGGCGATGGCCAGGGAGACGGCCGTGAACGGCAGTGCGAACCGGTCCGCGAGGCGCACCACCGGGGCCTTCTGCTCGTGGGCCTGCTCCACGAGCGCCACGATCCGCTGGTACTGGGAGTCGGCGGCGGCCGCCGTGGCCCGCACGCGCACGGCGGCCGTGCCGTTCACGGACCCGGAGAGCACCGCGTCGCCCGCGGCCTTCGCGCTCGGGAGGGACTCGCCGGTGAGCGAGGACTCGTCGAAGGCGGCCTCGGCGCTGAGCAGCTCGGCGTCCACGGGGACCACCTCGTTGGGCTTGACGAGCAGCTCGTCCCCGGGGCGCACCTGCGCGGCCGGAACCTCGCGGGCCTCCCCGTCCGCGCCGAGCAGGTGGGCGGTCTGCGGCGCCTTCTCCAGCAGCGCGGTGAGCTCGCGGCGGGCGCGGGCCGCCGCGAAGTCCTCCAGGGCCTCGCCGCCCGTGAGCATCAGGACGATGATGAGCGCGGCCAGATGCTCCCCCACCAGCAGGGACGCCGTCATGGCCACCACCGCGAGGATGTCCAGGCCGAAGTGCCCGCGCAGCACCTCGCGCACCATCCCGACGGCGGCCCACGCGATGTTCCCGGCCACGTACACGGTGGCGACGACGGCCGCCGCGGCGTCGAGGCCGGCCGCGTGCAGCCCGAGCACCAGTGCGAGCACGACGAGCGTGACGGCGACGAGCGGGTAGGACCTCGCGAAGCGGGACAGCCTGGCCATGCCCCCATCCTGCCGCTCAGGGCGCGGCGGATTCCACGACGGCCAGGCTCGCCTGAGCCGGGCCGGAGGGACCGCCGTCGGCCGCCGGGCGAGGCACCGCGCCGGAAGGCGGAGCCGAGCGCGCCGTCGTCGTGCGGGAGGGCGTCAGCCGTGCAGGGTAGTCCTCAGAGGTCGGCCTGCGCCGCGTTCCACTCGCGGGAGAGCGGCGGGCGGGAGACGCCGTCGAGGAGGCCGTCGGCCGGGTCCACGCCCAGCTCGACGATCTTGTTCTCCCCGTCCACGTGGACCACGCGGGGCTGGAAGTGGCGGGCCTCGGCGTCCTCCATCTGCGCGTAGGCGATGAGGATGACGATGTCCCCGGGGTGCACCAGGTGGGCGGCGGCGCCGTTGATGCCGATCACGCCCGAGCCGCGCTCGCCGGCGATCGTGTAGGTCTCGATGCGGGCGCCGTTGGTGACGTCCACGATGGACACGAGCTCGCCCGGCAGGATCTGCGCGGCGTCGAGGAGGTCCTGGTCCACGGTCACGGACCCCACGTAGTGCAGGTCCGCTTGGGTCACGGTGGCCCGGTGGATCTTGGCGTGGAACATGGTGCGGAGCATGAAGCGGGACTCTCCAGGTGGGATGCGGGGGTGCGTCCGAGCGGACTGCCCCGATTCTACGCCCGGCCCCCTGAGCCGCCAGAGCCGTCCCCCGGAACCCCCCTCCGCCAGAGCCACCGTCCGCCAGGGCCGGCAGACACGCCGCTACCTCGGACGCGTAGCGGCGTGTCTGCCAGCCCTGGGAGGACCGGATGGCTGGCGGAGGAAAGGACGGCAGGCGGCCTGGTGGGGCGCCGGCACGACGACGGCTCCCGGCTCCGGGGCGACCCGCGGATCACCCCGCGGCGGCTCGATCCGCGGGGACCAGCGCGAGACGGGCCCGCACCCGACGCACGAACAGCTCCCACTCGGCCGGTTGGAAGACGTCGGCCGTCACGCGCAGCACCTCCCACCCGTCAGCCCGCAGCTCCGCGTCCCGCGAACGGTCCTCCCGCCACTGCCGCTGCTCCGTGCGGTGCTGGTCGCCGTCGTACTCCACGACGAGCCGAGCCGCGGGCCAGGCGAGGTCGACGCGCAGCCACTGCCCCGTGCTCAGCACGATGCGCGGGTTCACCTGCGGTTCGGGCACCCCGTCCAGCACGAGACCGACCCGCAGCCGGCTCTCCTGCGGCGAGTCCGCCCCGGGCCGCACCAGGTCCACCGCGTCGCGCGCGAGCCGGATCCCCTTCACCCGTGGTCGCTCGGCGACGGCGCTGCGCAGCTCCTCGAGGGACGTCACCCCCGGCGGCAGGTCGCGACGACGCCGCTCCGTGGGGGCCGTGCGCACCGCGCTGTCCCCGAGCGCGACCAGCGTCTCCACCGTGGCGGCACGGGCCGCGAGGTCGACGAAGGTCCACCCCGTGGCGGTGACCCGCACGCCGTCCACGATCCGCACGGGGACGTCGCCGTAGAGCCGGTGGGAGCGCACCCCCTCCCGGCGCGACCCGGTCCCGTTGTGGCGCGGCGCCCCGAGGTGGATCGCGGGGTCTCGGGCGAGGGGTCCGGTGAGCCACAGCCCGAGCACCGTCGCCGCCGTGACGTGGGTGAACACGCCTTCCGGGTGGAGGTCCTGCAGCGCGCGAAGGTGGTCCATGGCGTCGGGGACGGCATCGCGGACCCGCCACAGCCCCCGCCCCCACGGCTCCAGGTCGGACCGCCGCAGCCGCCCGGGCGGAACGCCCGCCTCCTGCGCCGCGTTCGTCGAGAACACGGTCGGCTCGCGTTCGGTCTCGTCGAGGCCGCACCGCATCGGCGGCAGGGGTGAGGGCGATCGGGGCATGAGCCGAGCATGCCCGGCGGCGGCGGGCCGCCGTCGTCGGGAAGCGGGGTCTGTGGACAGCCGCCCCGCC
>NZ_JANQCJ010000141.1:0-5306 GCF_024723355.1 Micrococcus sp. HG099
GCGTCGGAGACCACCCACGGGGCGGGCAGGACGCGCACGAGCTCGGCCAGCGGGTCGTAGCCGCGGCGCCGGAAGCCGGCCGCGCCGCCGGGGACGGGGACGAGGAGCGCGTGGGCCGCCTCGGGCACGTCGGGCGCCAGGCGCGCGACGGCGGCGGACCGGCACAGGGCCTCGCCGAGGACGGCGCGCAGGTGCAGTCCGTGGTGGTCCTTGAAGGCGAGCACGGCGGCGGCCAGCGCGTCGGCGTAGCGGCCGGCGGCGACGACGGGCAGCGGCACTCCGCCGGGGCCGAGCGGGAGCGCCGCGGCGCCGTGCTCGGCGCGGAACGGCCGTGCGAGGGCGGCGTCGAGGTCGAGACGGCAGGGCGCACAGAGCCGGTGGCCGGGGGCGGCGCACACGGCGCACTCGGCCGGCAGGACGAGGTCGACGAACGCCGCGCCGAGCGCGGCGAGTGCGGCGATCGCCCGCCGCGCAGCGGGCAGGTCGGAGTCGGACTCGAGGAGGGGCTCGGCGGCGCGGGCGTGCGGCATGGCCCCAGTCCACCGCGCGCCCCGCGCCTCGGCGGGGCACCGGGGCCGATGTGCGGGGCCGGCCCGCTGTGCAGGAGCGCCCACCGCCGGACCGGACCGCGCGCCCGGCTCAGCCGGGGAAGGAGAGGTCCCGCACGCCGCGCTCGAGCTCCTGGGCGCGCCAGGAGGAGCCGACCAGCAGGAACACCAGCTCGTCCGTCTCGGCGTACAGGGCGCCGCCGTCGCCCGCGGACACCCCGGTGAGCCCGCCGAGGGGGTTGAGCTCGCGCACGGTGCCGTCGATGGACACGATCCGGGGCACCACCCGCTCGTCCGGGGTCGCCGCGCGCGGCGAGACGAGGAGGTTGGTGTCGCCGGCCCACTCCACGGAGGCGGCCCTGCCGGTGGAGGGCAGCAGGATCGGCTCCGTGAGCGCGCTCGGCACCCCGTCCGAGCCCCGGACGATGCCGGCCACCCGCACGGTCCGCCGGTCGCCGTCGTCGACGAGGAGGGCGGCCCGCGCCCCGCTGCGCGAGACGCGCAGGTCCACGATGCGCTCGGCCGGCCGCAGCCAGGTGGCCGTGACGATGCGCGCCTCCTGGCCGGGCTCGGCGGGCACGGCGCGCACGCGCGAGGTCTCGGCGCCGTCGGCCGCCCACACCCAGCCCAAGCCGTCGATCGACGGCGAGGTCAGCCCCGTCCCTCGCATGGCCTCCCGCAGGGAGCCGTCCGTGCCGGCCACGTGGACGGCCGTGCGGTCCCGGGTGACGAACGCGAACCGGCTGCGGTCGCGGGACATCGTGGGGTCCACCGGGTCGAGGGCCGAGACGTCCGGCGCGCCGCCCACGGGGCCGACGCTCATGCCCTGGAAGTACGCGAGGTCGCCCGTGGCGGAGTCGATGCCCACCTGCACGGAGCCGGTCGTGGGCTCGTCCTGGACCGGCGGAGGCGGGTTCTCGCCGGAGGCGGAGAGCTCGGCCCCGTCGACGGTGACCCGCACGTCGCGCACCGACTGCAGGCCCAGGAGCGTGATCTCGAGCTGCTCGCGCATGCGATGGCGGCGGTCGGCGTCGGCGCCCTCCGCGGCGGCCTCGGTGAGGTCCACGTGGGCCACCCCGTCCTCGTCCACGGGCACGGTGGGGCCGGCGAGGTCGGCGCCGGTGCGCAGCGGGAAGGCCGTCTCGACGGCGCCCGTGAGGTACGGGGCGGGCCCGCGCAGCAGGGCGCGGGTCACCGCGGTCACGGTGGTGCCGCGGTTGACGAACCACCGCACGTCCGGGACGGCGTAGCGCTGGGCCGTGTCGTAGAAGGCGAGCTCGTGGGGGGCGAAGAGCTGGCCGAACTGGGACTGGGACAGGAGCGTGCCGTTCTCGGTGGCGGTGATGCGCATGCCCTCCGGCCGCTCCTGGACGCTCACCTGCCAGGCCCGCGTGGTGCCCTGCGGGGCGATGGTGCGCAGGCCGAACTCGTCGATCTCGGAGTCCACCTCCACCTGGACCTGGTAGTTGCCGGTCCCCTCGCCGCGGGTGATGCGCGGCTGGGCGGAGTACACCACCGTCCGCTGACCCGGCGTCCACCGGGCGGCGGCCGGCCCGTCGAGGAACTCGCGGGCGACCGCATAGTCGTCCTGCGGGCTCGTGCCCGCCAGCAGGAAGCCGCGGATGACGTCCTCCGCCGTGTCGTCCGCGGAGGGGCCCGGCGGCCGAAACTGCGGGGCCTCCGGGGCGGCCGTGGCGCCGTCGAGGGGCTCGGCGCTGCGCACGTCGGAGGACTGCGGGATCTGCGTGCAGCCGCCCAGGGCGAGGGCCAGGGCGGCGGCCAGGCCGACGCCGGCCAGGCGGCGTGCGCGGCGGAGACCGGTCGGGCGGGTCGGGCGGGTCGGGCTCATCGGTCGTCCTCTCCGGGGTCGCGGCCGGACCGTCCGCCGTCGTCCCCCTGCGCGGCCGGCGCGCCCAGGAGGCGGGAGGGCGGGATCAGCGCCTGCTCGGCGTGGCGCGCCGAGGAGGCCGGCTCCGCGGCCTCCGCGGGCCCGCCGGCGCCGTCCGTCCCCGCCGCGGCGTCGGGGTCGACGACGTCGAACCCGTCGACGTCGGGGTCCTGCGGCACGGGCCGGGTGAGGTCCTCGGCGAACCGACGGTCCGCGGTGCTGTACTGCGGAGGCATGGGCAGCACCGACCGGCCGATCGGCTCGGGCGCCTCGGCGCCCGGGGCGGTCTCGCGCGGCTGCCGCGGCAGGGTCACCATGAAGGTGGACCCCTCCCCCAGCTCGCCCCAGGCCTCGAGCCGTCCGCCGTGCAGGCGGGTGTCCTCGGTGGCGATCGCCAGGCCGAGCCCGGAGCCGCCCGTGGTGCGCTTGCGCGAGGGGTCGGCGCGCCAGAACCGGTCGAACACGCGCTGCACCTCCTCGGGGCTCATGCCGATGCCGTGGTCCACCACGGCCAGACTGACGGCCTCCTCGTCGGCGGCCACGAGCACGTCCACGGGCCGGCCCTCGGCGTGCTCGATCGCGTTGTTCACCAGGTTGCGCAGGATGCGCTCGATGCGGCGCGGGTCCGCGCGCGCCCCGTAGCCGTCCGGGCGATCCCGGTCCATCGGCACCAGGTAGACGGGCACGCCGATCTGGTCCGCCAGCGGCTGGGCGGTGAGGACGACGTCGCGGGCGAGCTCGAGCATGTCGGTCTCCTCGAGGGCCGGGGTGGCGGCGCCGGCGTCGAACCGGGTGATCTCGAGCAGGTCGGCGAGCATGGCCTGGAAGCGGTCGACCTGGTGGTAGAGCAGCTCGGTGGAGCGGCGGTTGACGGGGTCGAAGTCGTCGCGGGAGCCGTAGAGCACGTCCGCGGCCATCCGCACGGTGGTCAGCGGGGTGCGCAGCTCGTGGGAGACGTCCGAGACGAACCGCTGCTGCATCTGGGAGAGCTGCGCGAGCTGGCCGATCTGGTCCTGGATGCTGTCCGCCATCCGGTTGAACGAGGTGCCCAGGCGGGCCATCTCGTCCTCGCCGCGCACCGGCATGCGCACGGCCAGGTTGCCGCCGGAGATGGACTCGGCGGCCCGGGCGGCCTGCTGCACGGGCCGCACCACGCGCCGCGAGGCCCACCAGGACACGAGCACGTTGACCAGCAGGAACCCGGCGCCGAACACGAGCAGCACCCGCAGCACGGAGTCGAGGGACTCCTGCACGTCGGAGAGGTCGTAGACGAGGTAGAGGCCGTAGCCGGCGCCCGGCGGGAGCACCACCTGGGCACCGAAGACGAGGCCGGGCCGTGTGGCGCCGGAGGCGTCGGGCAGGGCCACGCTGGCGTCGTAGACACCGGGGCCCGAGGCGACGGCCTCCTGCAGGTCCGCCGGGATCACGCCCGGGTCCAGGCCGGTCGAGGAGATCGTGCCCACGTAGGCGGACTCCGAGTCCGGCAGCGGCGCCAGGTGGTAGCGGCGGCGGATGGTGGTGCCGGAGTCGCCCTCGAGGGCGCGCAGCGTCTGGGTGACGAGCGCGTCCGTGCTCTGGGCGTCCGTGGCGGAGGTCTGCGCGAACGTGTCCCGCACCTGGCTCAGGCCGCGGCGGGCCTCGGCCTGGACCTGCTCGTAGCGGGAGTCGAAGAGGGCCTGCGTGATCTGCTGGGTGAGCAGTCCGGAGAACGCCAGCCCGGCCAGGATGGTGAGCAGCCCGGCCAGCACGGCGGTGCGCAGCTGCAGGGACCGGCGCCACCGGCGGCGCAGCCCGCGCCAGCCGCGGACCGGGGTCCACGGGCGGCGCGGGGCGCCGGACGGCGGGGGCGCGGACCCGTCCGGGCCGGCGTCCGGCCCGGGGGCCGCAGCGGAGCCGGCGCCGGAGACGGTCATGCGCTCAGCCCTGGCCTGCCTTGTAGCCCACGCCGCGGACGGTCAGGACGACGCACGGGTTCTCCGGGTCCGGCTCCACCTTGGAGCGCAGTCGCTGGACGTGGACGTTCACGAGCCGGGTGTCCGCCTGGTGGCGGTAGCCCCAGACCTCCTCCAGGAGCATCTCGCGGGTGAAGACGTGGCGGGGGCGCCGGGCGAGGGCGACGAGGAGGTCGAACTCCAGCGGCGTGAGCGAGATGGCGGCGCCGTCGCGGGTGACCTGGTGGCCGGCGACGTCGATCTCGAGGTCGCCGATCTGCAGCACCTCGGCCGGCTTGGCCTCGCCCTCGCGCAGCCGGGCCCGGACGCGGGCGACGAGCTCGGCGGGCTTGAACGGCTTGGGCACGTAGTCGTCGGCGCCGGACTCCAGGCCGCGGACCACGTCCGCCGTGTCCGACTTGGCGGTGAGCATCACGATCGGCACGTCCGACTCGGAGCGCAGCAGCTTGCAGACCTCGATGCCGTCCATGCCGGGCAGCATGAGGTCCAGGAGCACGAGGTCCGGGCGCTCGCGGTGGAAGGCCGGCAGGGCGGCGGTGCCGTCCGCGGCGAACGCGGCCTCGAAGCCGTCGTTGCGCAGGACGATGCCGATCATCTCGGCCAGCGCCTCGTCGTCGTCCACCACCAGGATCTTGGCCCTGCTCATCGTGCCCTCCTCGTCCGCGCGTGGTCCGGCACCACGGGCGTGACGCGGCCCGGGCACAGGGATCCTGCAGGTTCAGACCGATGATAGCGGCCGCCCGGGACGCCCCCGTCCACCGGGCTCACCCCAGCACGTCGTCGAGTCGCGCGGCCAGCTCCGCCGCGTCCGTGCGCAGCCGCCGCAGCACGGCCGCGTCGTGGCGGCCCGGCGCCGTCAGGCCCGCCCCGCGCAGGTGCGCCGGGTCTGCGCCGAGGCGCTCCCACGTGGTCACCACG
>NZ_JANQCJ010000142.1:0-5290 GCF_024723355.1 Micrococcus sp. HG099
GGCTCGGCCGGCCCGCCGCCCGGACTCGCCTACGCCGCGTCGACGGCGGCGCCCCGCGTCACGCGGCCGCGCCGCGCCCCGTCCCCGAGACGGCGCGGGGCGAACGAGTACCCTGGGGAGAAGCCCCACAACCCCGTGCCCAGAGAGAGGTGGACGGTCAGCCATGACCTACGTGATCGCGTTGCCGTGTGTGGACGTCAAGGACAAGGCGTGCATCGACGAGTGCCCCGTGGACTGCATCTACGAGGGGGAGCGCTCCCTGTACATCCACCCGGACGAGTGCGTGGACTGCGGCGCCTGCGAGCCCGTCTGCCCCGTGGAGGCCATCTACTACGAGGACGACACCCCGGAGGAGTGGGCCGACTACTACAAGGCCAACGTCGAGTTCTTCGACGACCTGGGCTCCCCGGGCGGCGCCGCCAAGCTGGGCATGATCGCGAAGGACCACCCGATCATCGCCGCCCTGCCCCCGCAGAACGCCGACGCCTGATCCGCATGCTGACGCTGCCGGACTACCCGTGGGACACGCTCACCCCCTACCGTGAGCGCGCCGCCGCCCACCCGGACGGCGTGGCGGACCTGTCCATCGGCACGCCCGTGGACCCGACGCCGGAGCTGATCCGCCGGGCCCTCACCGAGGCCGCCGACGCGCACGGCTACCCGACGACGCACGGCACCGCCGACCTGCGCCGCGCGGTCGTGGACTGGTACGCCCGCCGCCGCGGCGTGGCCGGGCTGGACCCGGAGGCCGTGGTGCCCACGGTGGGCTCCAAGGAGTTCATCGCGTGGCTGCCCACGCTCATGGGCCTGGGCGCCGGGGACGTCGTCGTGCACCCCGAGGCCGCCTACCCCACCTACGCGATGGGCGCGCTGATCGCCGGCGCCGAGGCCGTGGCCGCGGACGACCTCGCCTCGCTGGCCCCCGAGGTGCGCGAGCGGGTGCGCCTGGTGTGGACCAACTCCCCGGCGAACCCCACGGGCGCCGTGCTGGACGCCGCCGCGCTCAAGCGCGTCGTGGACGACGCCCGCGCCCTCGGAGCCGTGGTCTGCGGCGACGAGTGCTACGCCGAGCTCGGCTGGGACGAGTGGGACGGCGAGATCGTCCCCTGCATCCTGTCCGAGGAGGTCTCCGGCGGGGACCTGACGGGCCTGCTCAGCGTCTACTCGCTGTCCAAGCAGTCCAACCTCGCCGGGTACCGCGCCGCCTTCGCCGCGGGCGACCCGCGGCTGGTGGCCACCCTGGTGAACACGCGCAAGCACGCCGGCATGATCGTGCCTGCCCCCGTGCAGCACGCCATGGCCGTGGCGCTGGCGGACGAGGAGCACGTGGCGCGCCAGAAGGACCGCTACCGCCGCCGCCGCGACGCCCTGCGCGCCGCCCTCCAGGCCTCCGGCCACACGGTGGACCACTCCGAGGCGGGGCTGTACCTGTGGATCAGGCGGGCGGACCTGGACCCGGCCGACGCCACGGCGCAGGACTCGTGGGACCTGCTGGGCGAACTGGCGGACCTGGGCATCATCGCCGGGCCCGGCGTGTTCTACGGTGCCGGCGGCGACGGCTACGTCCGCGTCGCGATCACCGCCACGGACGAGGCCGTGGAGCAGGCCGCCCGCCGGCTCGCCGCGCGGGGTCCGCTGCGCCGCTGAGCGCGGCCGGCACACCGCTCCCACACGCCCGCGGCCGCCGCGGTCACGCGGCGACGTCGGAGCGGACGGGCGGGGCGATCGGACCCGGTCCTTGGTAGTTTGGAGCAGAGTCGTCCCCGTGGGCGCGTGCCTGACCGGCGCGCGGGCCCGGACCATCCAGTAGAGAACGAGGGAGCACACCCGTGACCCAGAACGAGTCCGTCCGGCTGACCGTCGGCGAGCAGAGCCTGGACCTCGGCGTCGAGCGCGCCACCGAAGGCAACAACGGCATCAACATCGCCCCGCTCCTGAAGGAGACCGGCGACGTCACCTACGACCCGGGCTTCATGAACACGGCGAACGCCAAGTCGGCCGTCACGTTCATCGACGGCGACGAGGGCATCCTGCGCTACCGCGGCTACGCCATCGAGGACCTCGCCGCGAACTCCTCGTTCATGGAGGTCGCCTACCTCCTGATCTACGGCGAGCTGCCCGAGTCCAAGGAGACCCTGGAGGCCTGGGAGACCAACATCCTGCGCCACAACATGGTGCACGAGGACCTCAAGCTGTTCTTCAACGGCTTCCCGCGGGACGCGCACCCCATGCCGGTGCTGTCCTCCTCCGTGTCCGGGCTGTCCACGTTCTACCCGGACTCCCTGGACCCGCACGACCCGGAGCAGGTCCACATCTCCACCGTGCGCCTGCTGGGCAAGCTGCCGGTGCTGGCCTCCTACGCGTTCAAGAAGTCCCTGGGCCAGCCGTTCATGTACCCGCACAACTCGCTGAACTACGTGGAGAACTTCCTCCGCCTGTGCTTCGGCGTGCCCGCGGAGGAGTACGAGATCGACCCGGACGTGGTCAAGGCCCTCGACCTGCTGCTGATGCTGCACGCGGACCACGAGCAGAACGCCTCCACCTCCACCGTGCGCCTCGTGGGCTCCACCCAGGCCAACCTGTTCGCCTCGGTCTCCGCCGGCATCAACGCCCTCTACGGCCCCCTCCACGGCGGCGCCAACGAGGCCGTGCTGAACATGCTCCGCAAGATCCAGTCCGACGGCATCAAGCCCGAGGACTTCATGGAGAAGGTGAAGAACAAGGAGGACGGCGTCCGCCTGATGGGCTTCGGCCACCGCGTGTACAAGAACTACGACCCGCGGGCCAAGATCATCAAGAAGACCGCCGAGGACATCCTGTCCAAGATGGGCGGCAACGACGAGCTGCTGGAGATCGCCCAGCGCCTCGAGGAGAAGGCCCTCGCGGACGACTACTTCGTGGAGCGCAAGCTCTACCCGAACGTCGACTTCTACACCGGCGTGATCTACAAGGCCATGGGCTTCCCGGAGAAGATGTTCACCGTCCTCTTCGCCCTCGGCCGCCTGCCCGGCTGGATCGCCCAGTGGCGCGAGCTGATGGAGGACCCGGCCACCAAGATCGGCCGCCCCCGCCAGATCTACGTGGGCGAGCCCCTGCGCCAGTACCCGCAGCGCTGACCCGCGCGGCCCGGCTCCGGCCGGGCCCGGCACGACGACGGCCCGTCACCCCGCCCGTGAGGCGGAGGCGACGGGCCGTCGTCGTGCGGTGCGCGCTCGGTGTGCGCGCGGGGCGCGCTCAGTTGGCGTGCAGCGCGGCGTTGAGCTCCACGGTGCGGCCGGCGCGGGGGAGGACCTCCACGACGCCGGTGGCCGAGTTGCGGCGGAAGAGCAGGTTGGGCACGCCGGAGAGCTCCACGGCCTTGACGGTGCGGGACTCCTCGCCCGGGCGGACCACGGTGACGAGGGTGCCGGCGGTGACGTACAGGCCGGCCTCCACCACGCAGTCGTCCCCAATGGAGATGCCGACGCCGGAGTTGGCGCCGAGGAGCACGTGCTCGCCGATGACGACCTTCTGGGTGCCGCCGCCGGAGAGGGTGCCCATGATGGACACGCCGCCGCCGAGGTCGGAGCCGTCGCCCACCACGACGCCGGCCGAGATGCGGCCCTCCACCATGGAGTGGCCCAGGGTGCCGGCGTTGAAGTTCACGAAGCCCTCGTGCATCACGGTGGTGCCCTCGGCGAGATGGGCGCCGAGGCGGACGCGGTCGGCGTCGCCGATGCGCACGCCGGTCGGCACCACATAGTCGGTCATGCGCGGGAACTTGTCCACGCCGTAGACGTTCACGGCGCCGCGGGCGCGCAGGCGGGCGCGGGTCAGCTCGAAGCCCTCCACGGCGCACGGGCCGAAGTTCGTCCACACCACGTTGGCCAGCAGGCCGAACACACCGTCCAGGTTCAGCTCGTTGGGGCGCACGAGGCGGTGGGACAGGGCGTGCAGGCGCAGCCACGCGTCCTCGGCGGTCGCGGGGGCGGCGTCGAGGTCCGCCTCCAGCTCGACCACGGACTGGGTGGTGCCGCGGTCCGCGTCGTCCGCGGCGAGGGAGCGAAGGGTCTCGGCGAGGGCGGCGTCCGCGTCGGCGAGCGGGCCGGCCACGGGGGCCGGGAACCACACGTCCAGCACGGTGCCGTCGGCGGCCGTGGTGGCCAGGCCGTAGCCGGAGACGAGGCGGGCGGAGGGATGCTGGGCAGCGGTCTCGGTCATGCGTCCCAGGATAACGACGGGCCCGGACGCGGCCCGGGGAAAGACGGACCGCGTCCGTAGACTGGACGCATGACCGAGACCGCCGCCCCGGCCCTGCCCGACCTCGCCGCTCCCGGCCTCGACGTCGCGGAGCTCACCGCCGTCCTGCTGGACGTCCCGTCCGTCTCGGGGGACGAGGGTCCGCTCGCCGACGCGGTGGAGGCCGCGCTGCGCGCCCTGGGCGGGCTCGAGGTGCGGCGCTTCGGGGACGCCGTGGTGGCCCGCACCGACCTCGGCCGGGACACCCGCGTGATCCTCGCCGGCCACCTGGACACGGTGCCCCTGCCCACCGTGCCCGGCTCCCGCGGCACCGTGCCCTCGGCCTGGGAGGGGGACGTGCTCTACGGCCGCGGCGCCGTGGACATGAAGTCCGGGGTGGCCGTGCAGCTGGCCCTCGCCGGGCGCTATGGCCGCGCGGACGGGCCCGCCCCCGCGCACGACGTGACGTGGGTGTTCTACGACAACGAGGAGGTCGCCTCGGACCTCTCCGGCCTGGCCCGGGTGGCCCGGCGGGCCCCCGAGCTGCTCGAGGGCGACTTCGCGGTGCTGCTCGAGCCCACCGACGGCGTCGTGGAGGGCGGGTGCAACGGCACCTGCCGGTACCGCGTCTCCTTCTCCGGGGTGGCGGCGCACTCGGGCCGCGCCTGGCGCGGGGAGAACGCGATCCACAAGCTCGGTGCGGTCCTCACGGCCCTGGCCGCCCACGAGCCCGCCACGGTCACCGTGGAGGGCCTGGACTACCGCGAGGGCCTCAACGCGATCCGCGTGGCCGGGGGAGTGGCGGGGAACGTCATCCCGGACGCGGCCCACGTGGACGTGAACTACCGCTTCGCCCCGGACAAGACCCTCGAGCAGGCCCACGCCCGCGTCCGCGAGGTCCTGGAGGGCGCCGGCGTGGACTGGGACGCCCAGGTGCGCATCGACGACGCCTCGCCCGCCGCCCGGCCCGGCCTCGACCGGCCCGCTGCGGCTGCGTTCGTGGCCGCCGTCGGGGGAGAGCCCCAGCCCAAGTACGGCTGGACGGACGTGGCCCGGTTCTCCGAGCTCGGCG
>NZ_JANQCJ010000143.1:0-5069 GCF_024723355.1 Micrococcus sp. HG099
AGCGTCGGATGTGTATAAGAGCCAGGTCCACGACGGCGCGGGCCGCGCCGCGGCGGACCGCCCCGGCGTCGGCGCGGGCGCCCAGGAGCAGGCCGAGGGCGGTGACCACCATCGTCTTGCCAGCACCGGTCTCGCCGGTGACCACGGTGAGCCCGGGGTCCAGGTCCACGGTGGCCTCGCCGATCACGCCGAGCCCGGAGATCCTCAGGTGCTCGATCATGCGTCCTCCCCCGGGTAGCGGGCACCGCGGTCGCGGTAGCGCTGGATGTCCGCGGCCGAGAGCACGGACAGCGGCATGGTGGCCGGCTCCACGACGTCGGGGCGCGGCCCGGCGTGCCGGGGCTCGACCGTTTCCACCTCGCGCAGCACGGACTCGCGCTCCTGGGCGGTGACCGGGCCCCGCCAGCCGTCGGTCGGCAGGCGGAACTTGCGGACCAGGCGCTCGGCGAACGGGGTGGGGTTCAGGCGGGCGAGGCGCACGGGCTCCTCGGAGCGGGACACCTCGATGCGAGCCTGCGGCGGCAGCTCCACGGTGCGCCGGCCGTCGCACCACAGCACGCCGGTCTCCCGGGTGCGGGTGAGCACGTCGACGCCGATCGTGGAGCGCGGCCCCACCACGAGGGGGCGGGTGAAGAGGGCGTGCGCGCTGATGGGCACGCACAGCAGGGCCTCCACGGAGGGCCACACCACGGGCCCTCCCCCGGAGAAGGCGTAGGCGGTGGACCCGGTGGGGGTGGCCAGCACCACGCCGTCGCAGCCGAAGGAGGAGATCGGCGCGTTGTCCACGGAGATGACGACCTCGAGCATCCGCTCCCGGTTCGACTTCTCCACGGAGGCCTCGTTGAGGGCCCAGGTGCGGGCCACCTCGCGGCCCTCCACGCGCACCACCACGTCCAGGGCCATGCGCTCGATCACCACGTACGCCTCGGAGGCGATCGCCTGGACGGTGCGCTGCAGGTCGGTGCGCTCGGACTCGGCGAGGAAGCCCACGTGGCCGAGGTTCACGGCCAGCAGCGGGACGACGTAGCCGCGCACGAAGTCGGCCGCGCGCAACACGGAGCCGTCGCCGCCGAGGACCAGCCCCAGGACGATGTCCTCGAGCCCGCAGTCCACGCCGAGGGTCTGCGGGGCGAAGCCGGCGGGGGCGTCCGCGTTCTCGCGGATCGCGGCGACGTCCTGCTCCAGCATCACGCTGACGAGGCCCTCCTCCTCGAGGATGCGGGTGGCCTGCAGCGCCGCGCTGATGGCGTCCTCGCGTCCGGTGTGGGCGAGGACGAGGACGCGACGTCCGGGGTTGTGGGGCATGGTTCCTTCCGCGGGCAGGGTGCCGGGCACTGCGGTCCAGGATAGCCACGACGCCGGACGCGCGAACGGGCCCGGCGTCGTCCGTGGACGCACGACGGCGTCCCGCGGGGGCGGGGCCCGCCCGGCGGCGCCGTCCCGTCAGGCCCAGTCGACCTCGGCCGCAGCCGTCCACGCCGCCGCGACGGCCTCGGCCGCGGGGGCGTCGTCGTCGAGGCCCGTCCCGGGCGCGCCGGCCGCGTCGGCCGCCGGCCGGCGCAGCCGCAGGAAGAACTCCACGTTGCCGTCCTGGCCGGGCAGGCCGGAGCGGGCGAGGCCGCGCAGCTCCAGCCCGGAGTCCAGGGCGGCCGCGGCCACGGCCGCGACGGCGTCCCGCCGGGCTGCGGGGTCGGTCACGACGCCGGTGCGCGGCAGGGCCGCGCGGCCCACCTCGAACTGGGGCTTGACCATGAGCAGCAGGTCCGCGCCGGGACGGCAGACGCCGGCCAGGGCGTCCATCACCAGGCGCAGGGAGATGAAGGAGAGGTCGGAGACCACGAGGTCCACCTCGCCCTCCACGTCCTGGACAGTGAGGTCCCGGACGTTCAGGCCCTCCCGCACGAGGACCCGGGGATCGGTGCGCACGAGGTCCACGAGCTGCCCGTGGCCCACGTCGACGGCGGCCACCCGGGCCGCGCCGCCCTCCAGCAGCACCTGGGTGAAGCCGCCGGTGGAGGCGCCCGCGTCGAGGGCCCGCCGGCCCCGGACCGCCACGTCCGGGAACGTTTCGAGGGCGCTGACCAGCTTGTGGGCGGCGCGGGAGACCCAGCGGGGCCCGTCGTCGGCCAGGGTGAGGGACGCCGTCGGGGCCACGCGCTCGGACGCGCGCCGCACGGGGCGGCCGTCGACGAGCACCTGGCCGGCGCGGATCAGCGCCGACGCCTCGGTGCGCGAGCGCGCCAGGCCCCGCGCCGCGAGGGCGACGTCCGCGCGGACCGCCTCAGCCACGCCGCCCGTCCGCGGCCCCCGCCTGCCCGTCCGGCTCGGAGAGCAGGGCGGGGAGGTCCTCGACGATCCACGTGGGCCGGTCGGCCTCCGGGGCCGAGCCGGCGCTCTCGCGGGTGTCGATGCCGGTGAGGACGAGGACCGTGTCGAAGCCGGCCGCGTTGCCGCCCCGGATGTCCGTGTCCAGGCGGTCGCCCACCACGAGCGGCCGGGTCAGGCCCAGGGTGCGCGCCGCGGTGCGGAACAGCAGCGGCTCGGGCTTCCCGGCCGCCGCGGGGGCCGTCCCGGTGGCCTGCCCGACCGCGCCGACGAGGGCCCCGTTGCCGGGGGCGATCCCCTCGGCCCGTGGGATGGAGGCGTCCAGGTTGGTGGCCACCCAGGCCGCGCCCGCGTTGACGGCATACGCCGCCTGGGCCAGCTCCGCCCAGCCGACGCCGGGGTCGAAGCCCTGGATCACCGCGTCCGGGCGGTCCTGCGCTGCGGCCACGACCTCGAACCCGCGGTCGCGGACCACCTGGCGCAGGTAGTCCGAGCCGACCACCAACACGCGGCCGGTCCGGGCCCCGAGGGTCTCCTCGAGCAGGTCGACGCCGGCCGGTGCCGAGCCGAAGACATGCTCCGGGCGGGCGGGGACGCCCAGCGAGCGCAGGTGCTCGGCCACGGACTCCGGGGCACGGGACGCGTTGTTGGTGACGAAGCCCACCGGCACGCCGCGCTCAACCAGGGCGGTGAGGGTCTCGACGGCGCCGGGCACCGCGCCCCCGCCGGCGTAGACCACGCCGTCGAGATCGCAGAGCAGGCCGTCGTGGCCCCGCGGCAGGGTGGGGCTCATCGGCCCTCGCCCTCGCCGCCGTCGAGCTCGTCGAACAGCGACATCTGGTTCGGGTCCACCTCGTCGGCCTGCGCCACGGCGGCCGGCGGGGCGTCCTGCTCGGACTCGGTGGACGCCGGCGCCTCGGTGTCGGCGTCCGCGGCGACCTCGTCCTCGGCCTCCGGGGTGTCCGGGACCTCCTCAGCGGCGGGGGCCGCGGGCTCCTGCGCATCCTCGACCGACTCGGCGGCCGCGGAGGCCTCAGGGGCGTCCTCCGCAGAGGCGTCGGCGGTGGGGGCCGCGGCGGTGGGGGCCGCGGCGGACTCCGCGGCGTCGGACGGGGTCCCGGCGTCCGAGCCGGCGCCCTCGGCGGCGGCGGCGTTCTCCGCGTAGCGACGCTCGCGCGGCGAGGGGCCCCGCTCGCGTCGGTCGTCGACCGGCTCGGTGTCCACGTCCACGATCTCCGGCTCGGCGAAGCCGCCGATGCCCAGGGCCTTCTCGGCCACGCGCACGGCCCGCGCCCACAGGCGTGCCTCGTCGGCGCGTCCCAGCAGCAGCAGGACGTCGGCCTGGCGCTGGAAGAGCCGCGGGGAGAACGGGTATCCGCGGCGGCGGTCGAGCTCGGGGATCTGGAGCGCGTCGTGGGCGCCCTGGAGGTCGCCGGCGTCCTCGCGGATGCCGGAGACGACCATGGCCAGCTCCACCCGGGCGGCACGGTCCAGACGCGCGGTGTCGATCTCGGCGGCGAGCTGCAGCGCCTTCGCCGGTCGCCCGAGGGCGCGTTCGCTGTCCACCTGCGCCGCGACGTGGGTGTCGTCGCCGGTCATCCGGCGGTACGTGCGGAACTCGCGCAGCGCGTCGGCGTACTCCCCCGCCGCGTAGGCGGTCAGGGCGACGGCCTCGCGCACGCGGGACAGGCGACCGCCCTTGCGGGAGGCGGCCAGCGCGTGCTGGAACGCGAGGGCGGGGTCGACGTCGATGTACCGGCCCGCCATGACGAGGTGCTTGGCCACCCAGCTCGCGGGGCGCTCGTCGAGGCCGTTGACCTCCTTGAGGGTGCCGCGGTCAAGCTCCTGGCCGGTGACGTCCGCGTCGATGTCCGGCGAGCGCTCCTGGTCCACGCGGTTGGCCGCGCGCAGGTCGCGGGGGTTGTGCGCGGGGCGCTCCCGGCGTTCAGTCCGCTCCGTCCGGTCCTGGCCGCGGCCCTCCCACCGGGGCGACGACGACGCGGAACGGCGGTCGCGACGCTCGCCGCCGGCGCCCTCACGACGCTCTCCCCCACGACGACCCTCGAAGCCGCCGCGGGACGAGCCCGCCCCGGACTGCCGGCGATCCCCGCCGACACGGGGGCCACGGGAACCGTCCCCGCTGCGCTCGCCACGGGGGCTGTCGGAGGAACGATCCCGACGGAAGCCGTCGGATGAGCGCTCGCGCCGGGGGCCGTCGGACGAGCGCTCGCGCCGGGGGCCGTCCCCCGATCGCTCGCCGCGGAAGCCCTCGGACGAGCGATCGCGGCGGTCCTGGCCCGAACGGCCTTCACCGGAGCCGCCGGAGCGGCGTCCGTCTCGGGGGCCGCCGGAGCGGCGGGCGTCACCGGAGCCACCACGGGAACGGCCGGCTCCGTCGCCCGGGGATCGACGGTCGTCGCGGCGTCCGCGGGGAGTGTCCTCAGCCATGGTGTCCTTCCTGGACGGTCTCGCGCGGGAGTCCGCGGGAGAGCTCGGTGGTCGATCGCCGCATCGGGCGGCGCGCTGCATCAGAGAACCAGGGTAGTGCCCCGGCACGTGAGGGCACCTGACGCCGCGACGGCGAAAGAGCCCGGGAATGCAAGAAGGGCCCCGCACAAAAGTGCAGGGCCCTCCCCAAAGAATGTCCGGCGGCGACCTACTCTCCCACAACCTCCCGGTTGCAGTACCATCGGCGCTGTGGGCCTTAGCTTCCGGGTTCGGAATGGAACCGGGCGTTTCCCCCA
>NZ_JANQCJ010000144.1:0-4688 GCF_024723355.1 Micrococcus sp. HG099
TCCCTCGCCCGGGACCTGGTGGCCCCGAAGCCGTGGCCCGCCCGCATCCTCGCGGACCTGGACGCCACGGCCGACCACCCGATGCGCGCGCTCTGGGGCGCCGTCCTCACGGCGGACCCCCGCCCCCTCTGGGCGGCGGCGTCCGTGCCCGTGCTCTACGTGCGCAGCACCCGTCAGGTGCACCAGGCGGACCTGGACAAGCTGACGGACCGGGCCCGCGTCGTCGACGTCTCCGCCCACGCCGGCGGGCACTGGCCGCACCTCGCGGACCCGGCCGGCGTGGCACGGACCATCCGGGACTGGCGCGCCGCGACCGGGGTCTGAGGCGGCTGGGCCCGGCGGCCTCAGACCCGACGCCCGCCCGCCCCCGCGGCGTCAGCGCCGCCGGACCACCACCACGGTGTCCTTCAGACGGGTGGACCGGCCGTCCGGGCCGGTCGTGTCGCGCTCGCGCAGCTCGGCCGTCAGGACCTCCCACCGCGCGTCCCCGCCGGCCGGCACGCCCAGGGCGGCGAGCTCGGCGGCGGGGGAGGGGAAGTCGCCCCGCTCGGCCAGCTGCGGCGGCGCCCACGGCGGCGGCGCGCCGTGCGACACGAGCACGAGGTGCCCGCCCGGCGCCAGGGAGTCCGCGGCGCGGCGCAGGATGCGCCGCCGGTCCAGGGCGACGGGGGACTGCAGGAAGCTCGCCGTCACGAGGTCGTACCCGGCGGCGCCGGCCTCGTGCGCGCCCCAGTCCGCCGCCGGCTCGGACAGGTCCGCGGCGAGGAAGCGGGTCCGCTGCGCCACGCCGCGCTCGCGGGCGGCGTCCCGGGCCCGGGCGATGGCCGCCTCGGAGAGGTCGATCCCCGTCACGTCCCAGCCAACCTCGGCCAGGTGCAGGACGTCCCCGCCCTCGGCGGAGGCCACCAGGGCCTGTTGTCGGGCGGTGCCGTCCAAGTCTGGGATCAGCATCTTTTTGGGATACTTTTTCGATTGACAGCATGAGTCCCTCGAAGGAACGCCAGAGATGCCCGCAGGACGCAAAATTTCCCCCAAGAACCTCGCTGCGGCCGCCACCGCCCTCACCGCGGCGATCTCCGTCGCCGACAACCTGTGGCATGAGGCCAACAAGGATGAGCGCATCGTCCGTGCGGGGAAGGCGGTGGCTCGCCGCGTTGCGGAGACGGCCAAGCCTGATCCAGCACAGGCGCTGAGGAAGAAGTGGGCGGCAGCTGACGACTTCGCTACCACCATGGCTCAGGACGAGGCGAACCAGGACAAGGTGAGGGGATGGCGCGCCGACCTCGGAGTGCTCCGCAACAAGCTCGCACTCGTTGAAGCCCAGCCCGGTCGCTCTCGGCGCAAGGCGTTCAAGGAGTTGCACCGGCAGACGGCCGGGCTCATGGCCGCCATCCTCCACCATGCGGCGCCAGCCGGGTTCGATTCAGAGTAGACGCAGGAAGACATCACGAGTTGACCTGCTGGGTGCGCCGCGTCCGCGCGTCGTCATTCCCGGCCCCACCCTTCGCGGAGGCCGGCAGACACGCCGCCACCCGGGCGACGTCGCGGCGAGTCTGCCAGCCCTGGCGGCAACGGGGGCTCTGGCGGCAACGGGGGCGTCGACGGCAACGGGGGCGGGGAGGGCAGGCGGTAGGCTGGCCCCACCATGGCTGACACTGACTTCTCCGCAGAGATCGACTCCCTGCGCCACACCCTGGCGTCCATCGAGCAGGTCTCGGATATCGACCGCATCAAGGCGGACATCGCCGAGCTGGAGCAGCAGGCCTCCGCCCCGGACCTCTGGGACGATCCCGAGGAGGCCCAGAAGGTCACCTCCAAGCTCTCCCACCGCCAGGCGGACCTCAAGCGCATCACCTCGCTCGAGAGCCGCATCGAGGACCTGGAGACCATGGTCGAGCTCGCGGCCGAGGAGGACGAGCCCTCC
The DNA here is from genome assembly GCF_024723355.1 of Micrococcus sp. HG099. Lineage (NCBI taxonomy): Bacteria > Bacillati > Actinomycetota > Actinomycetes > Micrococcales > Micrococcaceae > Micrococcus > Micrococcus sp. HG099. The sequence continues at coordinate 1,925 of NZ_JANQCJ010000144.1, forward strand.
CTGCTGGACGACGCGAACGACGAGCTGGCCTCCATCCGCAAGTCCCTCGAGGAGCTCGAGGTCGTCACCCTCCTCAGCGGCGAGTACGACCCGCGTGACGCCGTCGTCACCATCCGCGCCGGCGCCGGCGGCGTGGACGCCGCCGACTTCGCCGAGACCCTCATGCGCATGTACCTGCGCTGGGCCGAGCAGCGCGGCTGGTCCACCAAGGTCATGGACACCTCCTACGCGGAGGAGGCCGGCCTGAAGTCCGTGACCTTCGAGGTCAACGCGCCCTTCGCCTTCGGCACCCTCTCCGTGGAGGCCGGCACCCACCGCCTCGTGCGCATCAGCCCCTTCGACAACCAGGGCCGCCGTCAGACCTCCTTCGCCGCCGTCGAGGTGGTCCCGCTCATCGAGTCGGACGACTCCATCGAGATCCCCGAGTCCGAGATCAAGGTGGACGTGTTCCGCTCCTCGGGCCCCGGCGGCCAGTCCGTGAACACCACGGACTCCGCCGTGCGCATGACGCACATCCCCACCGGGATCGTGGTGTCCATGCAGAACGAGAAGTCCCAGATCCAGAACCGCGCCGCCGCCCTGCGCGTGCTCCAGTCCCGCCTGCTGCTGCAGCGCAAGGCCGAGGAGGACGCGAAGAAGAAGGAGATGGCCGGCGACGTCAAGGCCTCCTGGGGCGACCAGATGCGCTCCTACGTGCTGAACCCGTACCAGATGGTCAAGGACCTGCGCACGGGCCACGAGGAGGGCAACCCGTCCTCCGTGTTCGACGGCGCCATCGACGCCTTCGTGGACGCCGGCATCCGCTGGCGCGCCGAGCAGGCCAAGGCCGCCCAGGAGGACTGAGCGCCGCCGCGCGACCCCGTCGCCTGGGCCACCACGACGCCGGCCCGCACCTCCGCAGCGAGGCGCGGGCCGGCGTCGTCGTTCAGGCCCCCGCAGGGGCCTCGGGCCTGGCCTGGGAGACCGGCCCGGTGGGATGCTAGAAGCACCGGGGCGGGCGCCCCCGCGCATCGGCCCGGCACCTGATTCCGTCCCCACCCAGGAGGTCGACCAGCATGACCATGCGCGCCGCACGTTGGCACGGCAAGAAGGACATCCGCATCGAGGAGATCGCCTCGCCCACGGCCGGTCCGGGACAGGTTCTCGTGGACGTCGCATGGTGCGGCATCTGCGGAACGGACCTGCACGAGTACCTCGAGGGGCCGATCTTCATCCCGCCGGCCGGACACCCGCATCCGATTTCCGGCGACGCCGCCCCCGTCACGCTCGGCCACGAGATGTCCGGCACCGTCGCCGCCCTGGGCGAGGGCGTCACGGACCTCGAGGTCGGCCAGAAGGTCGTCGTGGAGCCGTACATCGTGCGCGAGGAGGACCAGGACCGACCGGACTACAACCTCGCGCCGGACATGAACTTCATCGGCCTGGGCGGCGACGGCGGCGGCCTGGCCGAGCAGATCGCGGTGCGGCGCCGCTGGGTCCACCCCGTGGCCGACTCCGTGCCTCTCGACCAGGCCGCGCTCATCGAGCCGCTCTCCGTGGCCCACCACGCGTGGGTGCGGGCCGGCTCTCCGACGTCGGGCGTGGCCGTGATCGGCGGCGCCGGCCCCATCGGCGCGCTCACCGCGGCCGTGCTCAAGGGCAAGGGCCTGACGGTGTACGTCTCCGAGCTCTCGGAGCTGCGCCGGCAGAAGGTGCTCGAGGCCGGCGTGGTGGACGAGGCCTTCGACCCGCGCGAGGTGGACGTGCCCGCCAAGATCCGCGAACTGCACGACGGCCAGGGCGCGGACGTGGGCTTCGAGTGCACCTCGGTGGACGTGGTGCTGGACATGCTGCTGGACGCGGTGCGTCCCGGCGGCGTCATCGTCAACGAGTCCATCTGGGGTCACGAGCCCGCCGTGGCCCTGCACAAGCTGGTGCTCAAGGAGATCGACCTGCGCGGCACGATCGCGTACGCGAACGACCACGCGGACACCATCCGCATGGTCGAGGACGGCGCCGTGGACCTCGCGCCGTTCATCACCGGCAAGATCGGCCTCGACGACCTGCTCGACCAGGGCTTCGAGACCCTCATCCACCACAACGAGACGGCCGTGAAGATCCTCGTCTCGCCGACCGGCCGGGGCCTCTGAGGCTCCGGCCCGACCCCCGGACGTCCCGACGACGGCCCGCGCCCGCAGCCGGCCGCGGCCCGGACGCCGCGACGCCCATCGAGCGGGTCCTGGACCGCATCACCGCGGACGCGTCCCTGATCGAGGAGACGCTGCGCACCCTGCGCGAGCGCCTGCCCGGCTACGAGCCCGTCCCGGACGATGCGCTCGCGGCTGCCGTGACCCGCAACGTGGCGCTGTCCCGCCGCTGGCTGCTCGAGGACCAGAACGACCCGTCGGCCCCCATGCCGGAGGCCGAGGAGCTGGTGGCCGAGCGCATGGGACAGGGCGTGCCGGTGGGCACCGTGCTCACGGGCTTCCGCCTGTGCATGTCCCTGATCCTGGACCGCGCCGTGCACGATGCGCCCGCGGACGGGCTCAGCCCTGCCGAGATCCTGGACGTGGTCGCCCGCATCACCGCCCTCGGCGACGCGTTCTCCACGCGCGTGCTCGTGGCGCACCACGAGCTCGACGTCGCCCGGGCCGCCGACGACGCCGCCCGCCGCTCGGCCTGGGTGCGGGACGTGCTGACCACACGCATGGACCCCGCCGCCCTGCTGCGCGGGGCCGACGCCCACGGCCTGCCCGCGGACGTCCGGGCCCGCGCCCTGCGCGCC
>NZ_JANQCJ010000145.1:0-4607 GCF_024723355.1 Micrococcus sp. HG099
GCCGCGGCGCGCGCGCCGACCGTGCGGCCTCGTACGGCCCAGCGCCGTGCCGCCGACCGGGCCCCGCCGCCGTCGCCGCTCATCCGTTCGTGGTGCCCTGGGGCCGTTGTCCGCCCGTCCAGGCGATGCGCTGGCGGAGGAGCTCGCCCTGCTTGCGCTTGAGCATCTCGCGCCCCTCCTCCTCGTCGCCGTTCGCCATGGCGCGCACGTAGAGGTTGTAGCCGCGGGTGACGGTCTCGGGGCGGCCGTCCATGGTCAGCACGCCCTGCTCGATCCAGATCACGCGCTGGCACATCTCCTGGATGGTGCTCAGGGAGTGGCTGACGAGGAACACGCAGCCGGCCTGCTCGCGCAGGTCGTCCAGCCGGCGGCGGGTGCGCTCGCGGAACTGGGCGTCGCCGGTGTTCAGCGCCTCGTCGATGACCAGGATGTCCGGGTCCACGGACGTGGCGATCGCGAACTGCAGGCGCGAGGCCATGCCGGAGGAGTAGGCCTTCAGCGGCAGCTGCAGCGCCTGCTCGCTCAGGCCCGCGAGCTCCACCACCGCGTCGCGCTTGGCGGCGGCCTCGGCCGTGGTCATCCCCATGGCCAGGCAGCCCAGCCGGATGTTGTCCTCGCCGGAGACCTGGCGCACGAGCGCCGCGTTGACCCCGAGCATCACCGGCGTGCTCGTGGCGTACACGTGGCCCGTGGTGGGGCGCATCTGGCCCGTGATGAGCTTCATGAGGGTGGACTTGCCGGAGCCGTTGGTCCCGATCACGCCCACGGACTCGCCGCGGGCCACCGTGAAGGACAGGGGCTTCAGCGCCTCCACGCGGGAGGTGCGCACGCCGCTGGCGCGGCCGAGACGGCGGCCGCCGCCGCCGCCCTGGATGTGCTCGGCCGAGCGCACGGCGTAGGTCATGGACGCCTCGTCCACCACCACGGCCGGCTGCAGGGCCGCGTGGCGCGGTTCCATCGCGGCGCTCATCGTTCCTCCCCGTAGGTCTCCTCGGCGCTCCAGAACACCACGAAGCCCACCACGAGCAGCACGGCGGTCCAGGCCAGCAGGACGATCCAGCGCATCGGGTCCGCGTCCGTGCCGTACAGCAGGGACTGCCGGGCGATGTCCAGGACGCAATACATGGGGTTCAGGTGCATGGCGGTGATCAGCGGCGGGATGTGCTCGAAGCGCTGCACGCTGAAGAACACCGCCGAGAGGTAGAGCCAGATGCGCGTGCCGAACGTGATGAGGTTGGCCAGGTCCGCCCAGCGCGCCACGACGCGCGCCAGGAGCAGCGAGAGCCCGATGTTGAACAGCGTCTGCACGGCCAGCAGGGGGATCATCAGCAGCCAGCGCCAGGTGATGTCCTCGGCCGGCGGGATCACCAGGATCAGCAGGATCATGGTGGCCAGCGTGGGGCCGAAGAGCAGCAGCTCGCGGATGTTCGTGGCGATCGTCAGGGTGGCGCGCGGGAACCGGAACGCACGGACGATCGAGAGGTTGTTCGAGATGGACCGGGAGCCGGCCGTGATCGCGGCGGAGGTGTAGCGGAACAGGAACACGCCGACGATCAGGTAGGCGATGAAGTTCTCCACCCCGCGGCCCGTGCCCAGCAGCAGGCCGAAGACGAGGAAGTACGCGGCGCCGTCGAGGATGGGGTTGAGCACCATCCAGACGCGTCCGAGCGCGTTCACCGAGGTCGCGCCCGCGATGCGCGAGCGGGAGTCGAAGAGGATGAAGGAGCGGAAGTCCCACAGGGAGCGGATGTACCGCCCCAGGCCCGGTCGGGCGCCCACGCGGCGCAGCTGTGCGCCGTCCACGGTCACCACGGTGGTGGCGGCCTCCGCACGCGATTCACCGGTCTCTGCCATGCCGGGGGCACCCTCTCTCGTTCCAGTGGGAGCCACGGGCCGGGGACGGTCCGTCGCGACTGGCCACTCTAGCAAGCCCGCCGGGATGCCCCCGGTCAGTAGACTGCGCCGCAGGTCGAGGCGTGCCCCGCGCGCCGCGCCGCCGCGGACCGCCCCGTCCGCGCCCCCGTGCCCACGCAACGCAAGGAGCCCCTGTGCCCAAGGTCATGCCCATCTACGGAACCCGTCCCGAGGCGATCAAGGTCGCGCCGATCGTGAAGGCGCTGCAGGCGGACGACCGCTTCGAGTGCGTGGTCACCGTGACGGGCCAGCACCGCGAGATGCTGGACCAGGTGAACGAGCTGTTCGGGATCGTCCCGGACCACGACCTCAACATCATCCGCCCGCGGCAGACCCTCAACGGCGTCTTCGCCCGCACCCTCGAGGGCCTCGACGCGGTGCTCGAGCAGGAGCGCCCGGACGCCGTGGTCGTGCAGGGGGACACCACCACCTCGACGGCGGCGGCCGTCGCCGCCTTCAACCGCGGCATCGCCGTGGTGCACGCGGAGGCGGGGCTGCGCAGCTTCGACATCCACTCCCCGTTCCCGGAGGAGGCGAACCGCAAGATCACGAGCCAGATCTCCGCGCTGCACTTGCCGCCGACCTCGGTGAGCCGGGACAACCTGCTGCGCGAGGGCGTGGCCGCCGAGGACGTGTACGTCACCGGCAACACCGTGATCGACGCCCTCCTGGAGGCCGTCGAGCATCAGGTGCCCTTCGAGGACGAGCGGCTCGCCGCCCTGCAGGCCTCCGGCCGGCGCGTGGTGCTGGTGACCACCCACCGCCGCGAGAACCAGGGCGACGCCATGCGCGGCGTGGGCCGGGCCCTGGCGCGCCTGGCCGCCGCCCACCCGGACGCCACGTTCGTGCTGCCCGCCCACCGCAACCCGGTGGTGCGCGAGGCGATCCTGCCCGAGATCGAGGGCCGCGAGAACGTGCTGGTCACCGAGCCGCTGGCCTACGGCGAGTTCACCCACCTGCTCTCCGTGGCCACCGTGGTGCTCACCGACTCCGGCGGCGTGCAGGAGGAGGCCCCGTCCCTCGGCAAGCCCGTGCTCGTGATGCGCGAGAACACCGAGCGTCCCGAGGCCGTCACCGCGGGCACGGTCCGCCTGATCGGCACGGACGAGGAGGTCGTCGTCGCCGAGGTGACCCGCCTGCTCGAGGAGCCCGAGGCCTACGAGGCGATGGCCGCCGCGGTGAACCCCTACGGCGACGGCCGGGCCGCCGAGCGCACCGTCTCGGGCATCGCCCAGCTGCTGGGCGTGGGGGAGCGTCTGCCCGAGTTCGACCCGGAGGCGCGCGGCTGATTTACGCCCCCGCACGCACGAGGCCGCCCTCCCCGTCGGGAGGGCGGCCTCGTGCGTTCCGCGGACGGGCCCGCTCAGCCGTCCTCGCGGTGCGGCGGGCGCACGTCCTCCGGCTCGATCTTCGGCAGGGCGCCGGTGCGCGGCCCGCCCGGGACCACCGGCAGGTTGGTCTCCGGCGCCCGCCACCACGCGAGCGCGCCGAGGAGGATGACGCCGCCGGTGAGCACGAACGCCCAGCCGTAGCCGGCGGCGTCGACCACGAGGCCCGCCAGCAGCGGGCCGATGATCGCGCCCAGGTCCGCGGACATCTGGGCCGAGGACATCACCGCGCCGGAGCGCCGGCCCTGGCCCACGACGTCGGCGATCGCTGCCTGCTGCGGGGCGTTGAGCACGCCCGTGCCGGCGCCGGAGACGAGGCAGGCGAGCAGGAAGAGCAGGGGGGACTGCATCCAGCCGAGCACGCCGGTGGTCACGGCCATCACGAGCAGGCCGGTGAGGATCAACGGCTTGCGGCCGTGCACGTCGGAGAGCCGGGAGCTGAAGGTCACGGCCACCACGTTGCCGAGTGCGAACACGGACAGGGCGAGGCCGGCCATCAGGGCCCCGTCCACCTGCCAGCCCAGCAGGCCGCTTCCGGCGAACGCGCTCGCGGCGAAGAGCGGCATCACGGAGTTGCGCACGCCGAACGTGGCCCAGCCGTTGGCGAAGAAGGACACGAGCGCCGCGCGGTAGGACGGGTTCTCGAGCGCCTCCTTCACGGGCATGGCGGGGCGGGCGTCCCGGGCCGCGCGGTCCGCCAGGCGGGTGTCCTTGAGCATGAAGAACACGAGTGCCGCGGCGATGACCAGCGAGGTGCCGTAGATGAGGAACGGGGCGCGGTAGCCGAACACGGCGAGGGCGGAGCCGACGATGGGCCCCACGATGTTGCCGATGAGGAAGGCGGACGCGTAGGCGCCCGAGACCCGGCCGCGCATGGACGGCGGGGCCTTGCGGGCCAGGAACGCCATCGCCGAGACGGTGAACAGGGTCGAGCCGACGCCGCCGATCGCCCGGAACGCCAGGAGCTGCGCGAACGTCTGCGCGAAAGCGATGAGGAACATGGACGCCGCCACGATCAGCACGCCCGTCATGTACACGGGCGTCTCGCCGAGGCGGTTGGTCAGCCGGCCGGAGAGGGGCGCGAAGAGCAGGCGGGTGACGCCGAAGGCGGAGACGACGGCGGCCACCGCGGTCGCCGAGGCGTTGAACGAGGCCGCGTACTGGGGCAGCAGCGGCGCGATGATGCCGAAGCCGATTGCGATGATGAACGCGGCGGCCACGAGGACCTTGATCTCACGGGGCAGGGGGGCCCGCGCGGTGCGGGACGAGGACGACGGCATGGCCGCCATCCTCCCACGTCGGACC
>NZ_JANQCJ010000146.1:0-4534 GCF_024723355.1 Micrococcus sp. HG099
CCACCGCCCAGGCCACCAGCCCGACGGCGCCCAGCAGGCCCCAGCCCACCCGCCAGCCGACGTCGTCCGGGAACGAGTTCAGCGCCCACGGCAGGGCCAGCCCGCTCACCACGATCCCCAGCCCGCCGCCGGCCACGTACACGCCCATGAGCAGGGCCGCCGTCGGGACGCGGGCCGACGCCCCCACGGCCGCGGCGGCCGCCCCCGCAGTGCCCGTCCCCGCCCGCAGCGAGGCGGCCAGCGCGGCCGTCAGGGCCGCGCCGAGGATGAACGTGACCGCGCCGGAGAAGCCGGCCACGAGCCGCAGCACGAGCAGCACCGGCAGCAGGGTGCTCAGCGCCGAGGCGCCCAGGGCCAGGGCCGTGGCGAGCAGGCTCCAGCCGAACGCGGCGTGCACGCCCATCCGCCGCCCGAGCCGCGAGGCGAACACCGCGCCGCCCAGGTAGCCGAGCGCGTTCACCGTGTTGAGCAGGGCCGCCGTCGCGTAGGACCACCCCAGGTCCGCCTGCATGGGCGGCAGCAGCACCGCGTACGCGAACCGCGCCAGGCCGAACGCGGAGGCGGGCGCGGCCGCGAGGGCGAGGGCGATCCACAGGGCGCGGGGGAGGCGGGTCACGGCGGGTCCTGGTTCCGTCGCACGCCGGGCGGCGGGGCGACTGTGGTGGGCGTCACGCCCACCGTAGGCCACCGGGGAGGCGGCTCACTCCGCGCGTCGCCGGGCCTCGTCCTGCTGGGCCATCCGCCGCCGACACCCGCCGCCGATCGACCCGCCGACACCCGCCGTCGCGGCCTCGTCCCCGGGGCCGCCAGCTCCTCTGGTGAGTCCACACCCGGCGCCCCGGCAGAATGACCCCATGGCATCCCCGCAGCCCCCCGCTTTCGGCCCCGTCCTCCACCACCGCGCCCACGGCATGGCCCCCGGCGATGCCATCTCCCCGCCGCTGGTGCACGCCTCCGCGTTCCACCTGCCCGGCGCCGGCCCGGACGGGGCCCCCGTCGCCCCCGGTGCAGACGTCGCCTTCCAGTACGCCCGCTGGGGCACCCCCACCTGGGCCGCGCTCGAGGCCGCCCTCGGCGTGCTCGAGGACGCCGACGTCGCGGTCGTCCCCTCCGGCATGGCGGCCATCGCCTCCGTGCTGCTCTCCCACCTGCGCCCCGGCGACCGCGCCCTCCTGCCCTCGGACGGCTACGGCGCCACCCGCGCCCTGGCCGCCGAGCACCTGAGCCCGATCGGCGTGCACGTGGACCTCGTCCCGACGCCGGCGCTCGCCTCCGCCGACCTCGCCGGCTACGACCTCGTCTTCGTCGAGACCCCCTCCAACCCCGGGCTGCGCGCGGCGGACATCGCCGACGTCGCCGCCCGCGCCCACGCGAACGGGCGCCGCGGCGGGGCCGGCGCCCTCGTGGTCGTGGACAACACCTCCCTCACCCCGCTGGGGCAGCGGCCCCTGGACCTCGGGGCGGACGTCGTCGTCGCCTCGGACACCAAGGCCCTCAACGGGCACAGCGACGCCCTCGGCGGGCACGTGGCCAGCCGCGACGCCGACGTGCTCGCCCGCGTGCGCGGCTGGCGCACCCTCACCGGCGCGATCCTCGGCTCGCACGAGGCGTGGCTGATCCACCGCGGTCTGGAGACCCTCGAAGTCCGGTTCGCCCGGATGTGCGCGTCCGCGCTCGCGGTCGCCGAGCTCGCCGCGGGGCACCCGGCCGTGCGCGCGGTGGCCTACCCGGGGCTGCCGGACCACCCGGACGCGGAGGTCGTGGCGCGCCAGACGGCGGCGGCGGGCTCCGTCGTCGGGCTGGAGTTCGCGGACGCCGCGGCCGCCGAGCGCTTCCTCGCCGCGGCGCGGCTCGTGGTCCCGCAGACCAGCTTCGGCGGCACCCACACCTCCGCCGAGCGCCGCGCCCGCTGGGGCGACGACGTCCCGGCCGGCTTCGTGCGCCTCTCCGTGGGCGTGGAGCCGACGGCGGAGCTGCTGGCCGACGTCGAGCGGGCGCTGGAGGCCGCGGGCTGACGGGCCGCGCGGCTACGCTCGGCCCGAAAGCGAGTCGCGACGCGTCGTCGTGACCGGACCCCCGCCCCGAAGGAGGCCCGCCCCGTGCAGCTGGACCTGATCGTGGAGAACGCGCACCTGCTCACCGGAGACCCCGCCCGCCCCGAGGCGACGCGGCTGGGGGTGTGGCGGGGCGCCGTCGTCGGGGTGGACGAGGAGCTCGACGGCCTGGGCGCGCGCGAGCGCCTCGACGCGCGGGGCCGCACCGTGCTGGCCGGGTTCAACGACGCCCACGCGCACAGCGTGTGGTTCGGCCAGTCGCGGCTGGACGTGGACCTCGAGGGCGCCCACACCGCGCAGGAGGTCTACGACCGGATCCGCGCCCGCGCGGCCGAGCTGACCCCGGGCGCGTGGGTGACCTGCACCGGCTTCGACCCCGGTCACCTCACCGGCCCCCAGCCGGACCGGGACGGCCTCGACGCCGCCGCGGCCGGGCGCCCCGTGCTCATCCGCCACAACACCGGCCATGCGTTCACCGTGTCCGGGGCAGTGCTGTTCCTGGCCGGCGTGGGGGAGCAGGTGATGCAGCAGCCCGAGGGCGGGCGGATCATCACGGACGCCGCGGACCGGCCCACGGGCCTGCTCGAGGAGACCGCCATGAACCTCGTGACCCGGCTGCTGCAGCCGGAGTCCCACGAGCACATCGGCGCGTGCCTGGCCCGCGCCTCCCAGGAGTACGCAGCCGAGGGCATCACCTCGGTGACGGACGCGGGGATCGCCGGCGGCTGGATCGGCCACAGCCCCCTCGAGTTCGGCGCCTACCAGCGCGCCCGGGACGCGGGCCTGCTGCGCACCCGCTTCCAGACGATGGTCACCCTGGACGCGCTGCGCCCCGTGGACGGCCACGCCGACGAGGGCACCCACCTCACCCTCGACGCCGGAGTGCGCACCGGCGTGGGCGACGAGTGGCTGCAGATCGGCCCCGCGAAGGTGTTCACCGACGGCTCCATGCTGGGCCAGACCGCCGCGATGACCGCGGACTACTGCGGGCACGGCCACGGCCGCGGCTACCTGCAGCAGGACGCCGGCGAGATGCGCCGGGAGTGCCTCGGTGCGGCCGCCGCCGGCTGGTCCCTGGCCCTGCACGCGATCGGCGACGCCGCCCTGGACTTCGCGCTCGACGTGATCGCCGAGGCGCGGGCCCGGTTCGGGCGGCCTGTGATGCCCCACCGCGTGGAGCACGGGGGCGTGGTCCGCGACGACCAGGTGGCCCGCCTGGCCGAGCTGGAGGTGGTGATGACCACCCAGCCGAACTTCATCAGCGCCTTCGGCGGGTCCGTGACCGAGCGGATCGGCGCCGAGCGGGCGGCCCTGTCCTACCCCGCCGGCCGGCTGCTGCGCGCGGGCCTGGTGCTGCCCGGCAGCTCGGACCGTCCCGTGGCCGGCGGCCGCCCGCTCGACGTGATCCAGGACTTCGTGCAGCGCCGCACCGAGACTGGCGAGCAGTACGGCCCGGACCTCGAGCGGCTGACCGTGGCCCAGGCCCTGCACGCCTACACCGTCGGCTCCGCGGAGGCGACCGGCTGGGGCGGGCGCAAGGGGCGGCTCGTGGCCGGCCAGCTCGCGGACTTCACGGTGCTCAGCGCCGACCCCCGGGCGGTGCCGAGCGAGGAGATCGCGGCGATCGACGTCGTCGCCACCGCCGTGGGCGGGGAGTTCGTGCACGGCGGGCTGTGACGCCGTCCGGGACCCCCGGCGGGGGCCGGACCGCATCGCGAGACGAATGTCCGGCGGGGTCCGGGCGCGCTGGTAATTTCCACGCATGACCCTCACCGCGGCCCTGCTCTCCTTCGCGCTCCTCGCCCTGCTGATCACCATCACGCCCGGCCTGGACAACGCCCTGGTGCTGCGGTACGCCGGCCGTCAGGGCTCGGGGGCCGCGTTCGCCGCGAGCGCGGGCATCTGCGCCGGCCTGTTCGTGTGGGCGCTGGCGGCGTCCCTGGGCATCAGCGCCCTGCTGGCGGCGTCCGAGGTGGCCTACACGGCGCTGCGCTGGATCGGCGCGGCGTACATGGTCTACCTGGGCGTGCGGATGCTGATCTCGGCCATCCGCGGCGGGTACGGGGCGCCCGGCGGCTCCTCGGTGGCGACCGTGCGCTCCCGGGACGCGTTCCGCACCGGGTTCACCGTGAACCTGCTCAACCCCAAGGTCGGCGCGTTCTACGTGGCCCTCATCCCGCAGTTCATGGTGTCCGGCGTCGCCCCGGCGGCCATGGGTGTGCTGCTGGCCGTGGTGCACATCGCGGTGTGCATGGCGTGGTTCGTGGTGCTGATCGCCCTCGTCGGCGTGGTGAGCGGCTGGCTGCAGCGCCCGTCCGTGCAGCGCGGCCTCGACGGCGTGGTCGGCACCGCCCTCGTGGGCTTCGGCGCCCGCCTGGCCCTCGCCAAGGCCTGACCCGGCCCGCGGGCCCCCCCCCCCCCCCCCCCCCCCCCCCCCCCCCCCCCCCCCCCCCCCCCCCCCCCCCCCCCCCCACCCCCCT
>NZ_JANQCJ010000147.1:0-4471 GCF_024723355.1 Micrococcus sp. HG099
CGGCAGATGTGGAGAAGAGACAGGCCCGCGCCCCACGGCAGCAGGCCCCACACGAGGGGCGCGCCCAGCAGGGCGAGCCCGCCGGCGAGGGCGACGGCCTGCCAGGCGAGGGCGGCGAGCACGGGGGAGCGGGCCGGCCACGCGGCGCGCCCGAGCAGCACGGGCACGGGTCCGGCCAGGGCCACGGCGACGACGGCGAGCAGCAAGACGGGGACGGACACGGTGCCTCTGCGTCCGGGTCAGTCCAGCAGGCGGCGCAGGGCGGCGGAGTCGGTCTCCGAGATGCCGCCCACGAAGGCGGCCAGGACGGCCTCCCGGTCCGGGGCGGAGCCGAGGAGGTCCCGCAGCAGCTCCGCCGTGTGGGCCTCCCGGGTCACGGCGGCGCGGAAGCGGCGGGGGCGGCCACCCTCGGCGGGGCGCACGCGGCCCTTGGCCGCCAGCCGGGTGAGGGCCGTGTGGACGGTGGTCAGGGCGGGCGGGGCGCCCTCGCGGTGCAGGAGGGTGCGGACCTCGGCGGCCGTGAGGCCCTCGGCGTGGTCCCAGAGGAGGTCCATCACGGCGCCTTCGAGGCGGGCGCGGGTCATGGGTCCTCCTTCGTCTCACCGGTGCGTGCCCCCCGATCCTAGGCCAGGGGAGCCGGCGAGGCCCGTCGCCGTCGGTCGTTTTCTACAACGTGTAGAAAAAGTGGCTAGAGTGGACGGGACCCTCCGGCCCGTCCCCGCCGGAGCCCGCCTCGTCTCAGGAGCCGTCCGTGGATCCCCTCGACCTCGCCCGGTGGCAGTTCGGCATCACGACCGTCTACCACTTCCTCATGGTGCCCCTGACCATCGGCCTCGGCCTGGTGGTCGCCGTCATGCAGACCCTCTGGGTGCGCACCGGCCGGGAGCAGTACCTGCGCATGACGAAGTTCTGGGGCAAGCTCTTCCTGATCAACTTCATCATGGGCGTGGCCACGGGCATCGTGCAGGAGTTCCAGTTCGGCATGGCCTGGTCCGAGTACTCCCGGTTCGTGGGCGACGTCTTCGGGGCCCCGCTGGCCCTGGAGGCGCTCATCGCCTTCTTCCTGGAGTCCGTGTTCCTGGGCGTGTGGATCTTCGGCTGGGGCCGGGTGCCCCGCCGCCTGCACCTGGCGGCCATCTGGTGCGCCGTGATCGGGGCCCACCTGTCCGCGTACTTCATCATGACCGCGAACGCCTTCATGCAGCATCCGGTGGGCTACGAGGTGGTCGACGGGCGGCCCGTGCTGAACGACATCGGTGCGGTGCTGGCCAACCCCATCGTCCTCACGCACTTCCCCCACACCATCGCCGGCTCCTGGGCCGTCGCCGGAGGCTTCCTGCTCGGCATCTCCTGGTACCACCTGTGGAAGCGCCGGCGGGACGGGATCGACACCGTGGATGAGCACGGGCGCGTCGTCGTCGGCACCACGGGCTCCAAGGCCCGCGACCGCCTGGACCACCGCGTGTGGATCACCTCCCTGCGCGCCGGCGCCGCGGTGGCGATCGTCGGCTTCCTCGGCACCGCCTTCACCGGGCACGCCCAGGCGCAGCAGATGATCGAGTTCCAGCCCACGAAGATGGCCTCCGCCGAGGCCGCGTGCCACGACGGCACCGCCTTCTCCGTCCTCACCCTGGGCGACCTGGGCGCGGGCGACCGCACCACCTGCACCGACGTCACCACGGTGATCGAGCTGCCCGGGCTGCTCTCCTACCTCGCCTACGAGGACTTCACCACCCCCGTGCCCGGCCTGAACTCCCTGCTGCCGGACTTCGAGGAGCGCTACGGCACGCACCTGCCGGACGACCCGCTGTACGGCGAGCGCGCCGGAGCGCCCATCGACTACCAGCCGCTCATGGAGGTCACCTACTGGGGGTTCCGCCTCATGATCACCTTCGGCGGCCTCGGCGCGCTGGCCGGGGCGCTCACCCTCTGGATGACCCGCCGCGGCACGGTCCCCGACTCGCGGGGCTGGACGGCCACCGCCGTCGCCTCCATCGGCGCCCCCTTTGCGGCGAACGTGGCCGGCTGGGTGTTCACCGAGATGGGCCGGCAGCCCTTCGTGGTCTACCCGAACCCCGCCATGGGCGTCGACGAGGTGTACATGTTCACGGCCGCCGCGGTCTCCCCGGGCGTGAGCGCCCAGGAGGTGCTCGCCTCCCTGATCGTGCTCGTGGGGATCTACGCCGTGCTGCTCGTCGTCGAGGTGGTGCTGATGGTGCGCTACGTGCGCGGCGGCGTGCCCGCCGGCATGCCGGAGCTCACGGCGGACGAGCACCGGGACCCCGACGAGGACCGCCACGACCGCGACGACGTGCTCGCGTTCGCCTACTGACCCCCGCAGCTGAGAGGACCGAACGAGAATGGCCGAGGCCCTGCCCGTCTTCTGGTACGTGATCATCGCCGTGCTCTGGCTCGGCTACCTGGCCCTGGAAGGGTTCGACCTCGGCGCGGGCATGCTCATGCAGGCCTGGGCCCGCGACGAGCGGCGCCGCCGGGTGCTGCTGAACGTGATCGGCCCCGTGTGGGAGGGCAACGAGGTCTGGCTCATCACGGCGATCGGCGCGATGTTCGCGGCGTTCCCGTTCTGGTACGCCTCCCTGCTCTCCACGCTGTACCTGCCCATGCTGCTGCTCCTGCTCGCCCTGATCCTGCGGGCGGTCTCCATCGAGTACCGCGGCAAGGCGCGCACGGACCGCACGCGGGCGGTGTGGACCTGGTGCCTGGCCCTGGGCTCCTTCACGGCCGCCTTCATCGTGGGCGCCTTCCTGGCCCTGACCACCACCGGGCTGCCCATCGACGCCAACGGCGACCGCGTGGGCGGGCCCTTCGCGTGGCTCAACGGCTGGGCCGTGCTGGGCGGGCTGGCCGTGGTCGGCTTCTCCATCGCCCAGGCGTGGGCGTTCATCGGGCTCAAGACCGACGGCGCCCCGCGGCAGGCGGCCGCCCGCTTCCTCTCGCGCTGGACCCCGGTGGCCCTCGCCCCGCTGCTCGTGTGGGCCGGTGCCGTGCTGCTGCGTGGCGACCGCCCCTGGACGTGGGCGCTGCTGGCCGCCGGCGTCGCGGCCGCGGCCGGGTCCGTCGTGGCCGCCCGCCGCGGCCGGGAGGGCCTCGCCCTGGCCGGCCTGACGCTGTTCCTCGTGGCGGCCTGGAGCGCCGTCATGATCGTCCAGTTCCCCGTGCTGCAGCCCTCCACCGTGGACCCGGCCTTCGACCTCACCGCCGAGATCGCGGCCTCCGGCCCGTACACGCTGGGCATCATGGCCGTGGTCAGCCTCGTCTTCGTGCCGATCGTGCTGGCCTACTCCGCGTGGTCCTACTGGGTGTTCCGCCGTCGCGTGCGCGAGACCCACATCCCCGAGCCCCACGCCGTGGAGCCGGTGTGACCGACGACGGCGCGCCCCGTGGGCCCGGCCGCGGGCACGACGACGGCCCCCGGCGCCGCCGCGGCCCCGACCTGAGCCCGGCCGCGCGCCGCGCCGTCGCGGCGATGCTCGGGCTCGCCGCGCTGCGGGCCGCGGGCTGGATCCTGCTCGCCGAGTCGCTCGCCCGCCTGCTGACCCGCATGGCCGGCACGCTCGACCCCGAGGGCACGGCCCAGCTCTTCGAGATGCTCTTCCTCCCGCCCGCGCCCGTCGGGCCGGTCGGTGCGGCGTCGTCGTTCGCCGGGGCCCTCGCGCTCGGCGCCGCCGGCGTGGGGCTGCGCGCCCTGGCCGACGCCGGCCAGCGGGTGTGGGGCCGTCGCGCCGCGCTCGGCGTGCAGGTGGGCGTGCGCCGCGACCTCGTGGCCCACCGCCTGGCCTCCGCGGACGGCTCGCGCCCCCGCTCGGGCGCGGACGCCGTGCTGGTCACACACGGCCTGCAGGGCCTGGACGACTACTACACCGAGGTCCTGCCGGCCCTGGCCTCCGCCGCCGTCGTGCCCCCGGTCCTCGGCGCCTGGATCCTCACCCGGGACCCGCTCTCCGCCCTCGTGGTGCTGCTGACCGTCCCGCTCGTGCCCTTCTTCATGGTCCTCATCGGCCGGCACACGCAGGAGCGGATCGACGCCGCCCAGGACGGGCTGGACCGCCTCTCCGGCCACCTCGTGGAGCTCGCCCGCGGACTGCCCGTGCTCGTGGGGCTGCGCCGGGCCGGCGTCCAGCGCCGCGCCCTCGAGCGGGCCTCGCAGCGGTACCACGCCGCCACTCTGGGCACCCTGCGCACCGCGTTCGTCTCCGGCATGGCCCTCGAGCTGATCGCCTCGCTCTCCGTGGCCGTGATGGCCGTGTTCATCGGCCTGCGCCTCGTCTACGGGCAGATGGACCTCGGCGCCGGGCTCGTGGTCCTCGTGCTGGCCGCCGAGGTGTACCTGCCCCTGCGCGACGTCGGCAGCGCGTACCACGCCTCCGAGGACGGCCGCGAGGCCGAGGGCCGGGCCCGCGCCGCCGCGCGGGCGCCCGTGCCCGAGGCGGCCCGGGACGCGCTCGCGGAC